>LIAY01000076.1 GCA_001438965.1 Microbacteriaceae bacterium BACL25 MAG-120322-bin65
CCACTCACGAGCGGTAGTCCTCCAATTGTCTAGGGCCAAAAGCATCGGGTAGGACCTGGTCAATGGTCATCAGACCGCTCACCGTTTGGAGCATCATGCCCGGAGCGGAGTGTTCATAAAGCAACTGGCGGCAACGCCCACAGGGCATAAGCACATCCTCATTGCCGTCCACGCAAGAGAAAGCCACCAGCTTTCCCCCGCCGGTCATCGCAAGCTGTGAGACAAGGGAACACTCTGCACACAACCCAACCCCGTAAGACGCGTTCTCAACATTGCAGCCTGAGACAATTCGTCCATCATCGACGAGCGCCGCTGCCCGACGGGAAAATTAGAGTACGGCGCATAAGCATTGCGCATCGCCGATACCGCTGCGTTTTTGAGTGCGTCCCAATCAATCTCTGTCACGTCATTACTCCTTGACATAGGGCTTGCCCACGGAGGCTGGAGGCCTTACACGACCAACGAAACCAACAACCGCGATGATGGTGACCAGGTAGGGCAACATGATGATGAAGTCGGTAGGAATACCGGGGCTCACCTGGTTTGCCCACACCCGCAAAATAATCGAGAAGCCAAAGAGAAGTGCAGCTGCCGACATATAGAAGGGGTGCCAACGGCCCAAAATCACGACGGCAAGGGCGATAAAGCCTTGCCCGCCCGTCATTTCTTGGCCAAAAGCACCCACGTTTCCAATCGTGATGGCCGCACCACCCAGACCAGCCAGTGATCCACCGAGTGTCACCCACCAGAATCTGGTCCGGCCCACGTTGACGCCCATTGTGTCAGCAGCCATCGGGTATTCACCGACAGCTCTGGCTCGCAAACCTAAGCGAGTTCTAAAGAGAACAAACCACAGCAGGGGGATAAACAAGAACGCCAAATAGACGGTCACTCGGTTTTCAAAAAGTGCTGGTCCCAGGATGGGGATTTCGCTGAGGAAGGGAATGGCCACAATGTCGAAAGTGCCGGGGTTATTGCTCCCCGCACTATCTTGGGTGAGCCACTGTGAATATAAGAAGTTGGTGACCCCAATGACGAGAACGTTGAGCACCACACCCACAATGATCTGATCCACCAGGTAACGAACGGCGAAGACCGCCAAGATTGTCGACACCAATGCCGCAGCAACCATTGCTGCTATTAAGCCAACGTACAAACTCCCGGTTAGCGTCCCCACTACCGCTGCCACAAAGGCTCCAGTGAGCATCTGGCCTTCAATGGCAATGTTCACAACTCCTACGCGCTCCGACATAACACCGGCCATACCACCGAACATAATCGGAATCGCCAGCACAATCGCATTGCCCAAGATAAAGGCCACCGGAACACGATCTCCTGCGGCAAGCCAGCCCAATAGCGCCGTGACCGCAACCAGGCCGAACACGAGTGACCACCAGAGTGGAACAGCCCGCTTAGTTATGACCCAAAAAAACGACAGTGCGGTGATGAGGAACATAACAATCCCCATCGTCATACCCACGTTGTTCGACATGGCTTCAATGGCGGGAAGTTGAATTGCCGAATCATCGGCGGTCAGTGTGTAGACGACCGGTTCGGCTCTACCAAGTAGCCCAAACCCGATGAAGACAAGAGCCGAAAAGGCCGCCATGACCCAAGGAGCTTTCCAGCTCACTTTTGCCTCGGCGAGGGAGAACATTCCTGGGGTCACCTCGGTGCTCACGCTCCAACCCCCTTCTTGCTAAAGCGAGACCTCAGACGATCAAGGCTCGGGGTGGAGCTAAGACTGGGAAGCCTAAACATTGCTCTCACCAGTGGTGGAGCCGCGATGAACAACACGATGGCTCCCTGAACAATTCCCAAAACCTCGGGCGAGATACCCGTAACTTGCATCTGGGGGCCTCCCGCCTTGAACGCCCCAAAGAGCAGCCCAGCGAAGAAAATTCCCCAAGCATTTCCCCCACCAAGCAAGGCGACGGTAATGCCGTCAAAACCAATTCCAGAGTGGATCGTCTCGGTGTAGCCGACCGGTGTCCCCAAGGCCTGGTTAGCACCAGCAACGCCCACAAAAGCTGCCGACACTGCCATGGCCATCACGTAGGTTCTCCCCACCGAAATACCGGCGGTCCGTGCCGCATGCGGGTTATGCCCCACCATCCGGAAGCGATACCCAATGACGGATCGTTCCATCAACCACCAGTAGGTCACAGTCGCAAGAATTGCTAAAACGAATCCGAGGTGGAGAGCATACGTTCCTGGGAAAAGTGCAGGAAGCTGCGCGCTCAATGCCGGCGCGTCAGCCTTGGGAGTGCCTCCAGCTTGTTCTGCCTGAAGCAGATTCGGGCTTCTAATGAACCAGGTGAAGAGACTAATGGCGACGTAATTGAGCATGATGGTCAAAATGACCTCATGCGCACCCGTTTGAGCTTTCAGGAAGCCAACCAAAGCCCCCCACAGTGAAGCGCCCAAAATAGCGACCACCATCGCAACCAGCATGTGGAGAACTATGGGTAGCTCCACGCGAGTAGAGATCCATGTGGCCCAGATGATGCCAAAAAGCATCTGGCCATTACCACCAATGTTGAACAATCCCACTCGGAACCCCAACGAAATACCTAGTCCTGCAGCAATGAGCGGTCCGGCGAGCCGAAGCGTTTCGGTCAGAGGCCGCAGGGCAGTTGCGAGGTCATCGGCCCGGGCATTAAAAACAGACCCGCGGAACAAAGCGCCATAGCCATCGGTAACCGTTTGGATTGCGGCGCCGAAAGCCTCGGCAAATCCTCCAGCCTCCCACGCTTTGGCAACATCCTGACCGGAGACCATCATGAACACTGCGCCGACCAAAAATCCCATCAGGATCGAGAGGAACGCTCTGGTCGCACTGGTGGACAGTATTTCTTTGAGCAACGTCATGCCGCGACCCCCTCAGGCATAATGCCTGCCATCATCTGGCCGATATGTTCACGAGAAGTGGTGGGTGGAACAATCCCCACAATCTTGCCGCGATACATCACGGCGATCCGGTCTGCCAAAGAAAACACTTCATCAAGTTCGGTAGAAATAATGACGACAGGAATTCCTGAGTCACGGGTCTGAATAATGCGCTCATGAATGAACTCAATCGATCCAACATCTACACCGCGGGTGGGCTGCGCGGCGACAAAGAGTTTCAAATCTCGTGATAACTCTCGAGCCACGACAACCTTTTGTTGGTTACCACCGGAGAGTTTCTTCACCAGTGTTGTGGCCGAGGGGGTGCGAACATCGAACTCTTCAATGAGCTCGTTGCTTCTTTTTTTCCTCGCTGAAAAATCAATCGAAAGCCCTTTTGCCCAGGGCGCTCCGAAGGAACCATCAAGCATGAAGTTCTCCTGGATCGTGAAATCGGCGACCAAGCCATCCTTTTTGCGGTCTTCTGGGACATATCCCACGCCTGCTTCCAAAACAGCCTTGACGCGATCATCTGTGATGTCCCTACCGGCCAATTCAATTTTCCCCGAGCTAACCGAACGAAGCCCTAAGAGGGTTTCAGCCAAGGCCGTTTGACCGTTGCCTTCAACCCCGGCAACACACAGCACTTCACCGGCTCGAACATCAAGACTCACGCCATCAATCACGCGCTGGTTCCATTCGTCAATGACGACAACATCACGGAAGCTCAACACAACATCGCCCATTTTGGGGGCCGCTTTGTCCACTGTGAGATCAACTTCGCGGCCCACCATCAGTGAAGCCAGCTCACCAATGGGAGTTTCTGGCGAAACCGAATCAATCACTTTCCCACCACGGATGACAGTGACAACATCGGCCACCGCTTTGACCTCTCGCAGTTTGTGGGTGATAAAAACAATCGAGGTGCCCTCATTGGCCAACTGGCGCATGATGCCCATCAGCTCGTCAGTTTCTCGCGGGGTCAAAACGGCTGTGGGCTCATCCAAGATCAGAATTTTTGCATCCCGCGCGAGGGCTTTAACAATCTCGACGCGTTGTTGAATTCCCACGGGCAGATCTTCGATGATCGCGTCGGGGTCAATATCAAAACCAAATCGAGCCGAAATCTCTCGGACTTTTGCTCTGGCCACAGCAAGGTCCAGCGAACCCATCGCAGTAATGGGTTCGTTGCCCAGTACAACATTTTCGGCAACGCTGAACACGGGAACGAGCATGAAGTGTTGGTGCACCATGCCAATGCCTGCAGCCATGGCATCGCCAGGGCCAGAAAAGGAAACCTCTTTGCCATCAAGCAGGATGCGACCGGCATCCTGGTGGTAGAGGCCAAACAGAAGGTTCATCAGTGTGGACTTACCCGCACCATTTTCGCCTAGGAGGGAATGTATTTGGCCAGGTTCGACAACGAGCGAAATATCGTCATTGGCTACCACAGAGCCAAAACGTTTGGTCATTCCTTCGAGCTCAAGCTTCATTGCCCGGCACTCCCCTCCGATATCTCCCTCCACCATAGAGGGAGAAGATGAAGGGCCCTAGACAGCGTCTAGGGCCCTTCCCTACTTCACGTTACGACCGTAACTGTCCTATTTAGGCCAGTGGGTCGATCGATCCATCGATGATGCCTGCCTTGAGTTCTGCAAGGCGGTCCTTGATCTCCTGAGAGATCTTGGAATCGAAGTCATAGAACGGAGAGATGTCCGTTCCTGCGTTCGAGAGGTCACCCATGTAGTAATCACCGGAGAAGTTTCCGTTTACTGCATAGTCTTCGATGATGTCGAAGGTTGCAGCGCCCATGCGCTTCTCAGCGGAGGTAAGGATGTACGCGGCATATTCAGGTGAGGTCAAAGCGATGTCCTTGTCAACACCGATCATCACGGCGTCAACTCCGGACTCTTTGATTGCTTCGCTACCCGCACCGAACTGGTCTCCACCCACGGGGAAGAGAACGTCCGCGCCAGCTTCGAGCTGGGATGCAGCAATGCTCTTACCGACGGCGTCGTTAGGAGCGAAACCACCCCAGAAGTCACCGGTAGCGGCTACTGGGTCCCAACCGAGAACGGTCACAGCAGTGCCAGTCTCAGTCTCGTAAGCCTTGGCACCATAGTAGAAGCCAGACATGAAGTCGGTCACAGCGTCAATCTGAAGACCACCGGAGGTGCCCACAACCTTGGTGGTTGAGTAAGCAGCAGCCAGGTAGCCAGCAAGGTAGCTGGACTGGTGCATCTTGTAGCCAACAGGCTTCAGGTTGCCGTTGCCTTCGCTCCAACCGTCAACGGTCACGAAAGACACGTCGGGGTTAGCAGCAGCAGCAATGTTGACATCGCCGACAAGGTTGAATCCAACAGCGAAGGTCACGTCGCAACCAGCGTCGACCATGGCCTGCAGGTTAGGAGCGTAGGCCTCAGCGCTGGCCGACTCGGCGTCAGCAATCTGAACACCTAAGTCTGATTCGGCGAGGAGCAAACCGTCAAAGACAGCCTCGTTGAACGAGTTGTCATTCCAGCTTCCCTCATCAGAGACGGCACATGCCAAGAAGTCGAGGGCAGGTGCCATCTCTTCTTCAACAACTGTGGTCTCTTCTGTCGGTGCAGCTTCTTCAGTGGTATCTGCAGCACAACCTGTCAGAACCAGAGCAGCAGCACCTAGTGCGGCGATACCTGCGAAGGTCCGCTTTGCGGTGATTGCTTTCACTAATTTCGTCCTCTCATTGCAATGTGATGCCAGAATCTCGCCCTGTGTCTGTCGCCTCGACAGGAGTGCTACAACAGGATGAAACCCGGCTATATGTTTCTCATCCTAGAGCCGAACTGTTCACA
>LIAY01000077.1 GCA_001438965.1 Microbacteriaceae bacterium BACL25 MAG-120322-bin65
CCCCGCCACACTCAGCATGTCAATCACCGCTGTTTCACTCAGTGCCTCTGTGCTGGCATCACCAAAATAGGGCGAGGCGGCGGCGATAAAGAGTAAATAGATAACACCGGAAATGATCTGGGCAAAGCGCATGGAGCGAACCCGGGTGGGTGCATCAAACTCATCACCCAAATAGCGTGAGGTTTCAAAGCCTTGGACCAGAATGACCAATCCCAAAAGCACTCGCAGATCAGCGAATTCAACCTCGCTCGCCCCCACCAGGCTGGCCAGTTCTGAACTTGGTCCGAGAAGAAAACCGAGACTTAGTGCCACGACTAAGGCCACCACCAAAGCAAGCTTGATGGTCACCGAGGTGAGAACCAGTTTTTCTAGTGCGCTAAATCCCCAGAATGCTCCGGCAGCAGTAATCGCGGCAATGACCACAGTGGCAGCACTGTTGATCGCCACACTGTCGGTAATCCCCAGCGCGCGCAGACCAAAAGCGGCAAAAAGGTTGATGTAGTAGGCAATCGAGACAAAGTAGGCAAGAGCGAGTACGAGCTCCGAAATGTTTTCCATCGCCCGAAGCGACGCTGGGGCGCCCTGGTGCAATTGGGGCTCCAGGTGCACGATGTTGTAGCGAATGGCGGAACCAAAGGCGTAACCGGTGAGAACCAAGGCGGCCATGGCCCAGAGTGCCCAACCACCGACAGTCGCTGCCAGCAGGGGACCTGCCAGCAAAATTCCCGAACCAATAATCGAGGCCAAAGGAATGGTGATCGCATGCCACAGCTTGCTGGTGCGAACCCGGGGGCTAAAGAAAATAACCATCATCACCACAGCGATGGCTACCAGAATCCACGACACCGAATTCATTGCTCACTCATTCCCCCACGATAAGCCATTGGTTCCCACCCTGGCTCGAGCTCTAGCTCTAGCTCTGAGAGCGTCCGCCGGGCCACGACACCCGCGCCGGGGCGACTTTCCCCGGTAGCGCTAGGGTGGCATCGATGAAAGGGGCGCCATGACTATCGAGCGCGTTGTTGAGGTTGCACTGCGATGGGGCGATAGCGATTCGTTTGCTCACGTCAATAACGTGGTGTTCTTTCGTTTACTCGAAGAAGCCAGGGCGCGAGTGATCCCGAATGAGGGACCAGGGTCCACGTTGCTCAAAAACGGTCTTGTCGTGGCGGAGCAACAATTGAAATACACCGCTCCCCTGCATTACCGGCTAGAACCCATTTCGGTGGGGATGAGTGTGGATCACCTGGGCGGATCGTCGTTTCGCCTTGCCGCTCGAGTGTTTGACGCCCACACCGATGTCGTCTTTGCTGAAGGTTTTGTTTCGTTGGTGGCCTATGACTTCGCTACCGCCGCGCCACGAAAACTCACCGCCGATGAGAGGCAATGGCTTAGTTCCTAAGCCTTAGCCTCGGGCTTCTTAGGTGGCAAGGCGGCAAACTGGCCGCCTCTTCGATGGCCCTTTTCCACGCGTAACCTGCCGCCAAGATGCGAAACACTCCGAGCTGGAGACCGAGCGGGAGGTTTAGCAACCTTGCCCAGGCGCTCAAGCTGGAAGTCGATAACGGGGCGAAGCAATGCGCGGTCGGCTTTGTTGACCCCTCTTTGGATGGCTATTTCCTCCCAGTGCGACACGCTCTGGGCTATCTGGCGTATTCGATCACCTGCCTCCCTGGGGGTCAATCGACATACACCCGCAAGAGCTTCCAAGCCCTCGGCAGAGTCATCGCCAAAGGCCCCGGCTATCGAGGTTCGGCGAGTAGTTCCTTGCCGTGGATCAGGGTTGATATCAAATACCGGGCTGAGTGCCCACCCACCTTTAGTTCGCACGAAACCGTGGTTGCGAAGATGGTCATCAGTATTGTTCAGGGCAACGTTGAGCACCACACGATCAAAGAGTTGGTGAAGAGCTGAGGTTGGCGAGGCCATCGAGGCCGTCATGGCCTGGGCAATGTCAACATAGTCAGCTGCCTCTCCATCCCCTCGCCTCGTGAGCGTCATGGCTGAGATATATCCCAGGCGAGCGCCCGCGCTTCGATCGAAGCGCTCCAAGACGAGCACTGCGTGATGGCCAAGGCTCACTAATTCCCGTGCTGGGGTGGGCAGGCCCACCCGAGAGGCGATATCTAATGCCATCGCCTCAAACCCCATGACATTCCAGGTGTCATGGATATGGGGAAACTTAGCAATCGAGAGCTCACCGGCGGCATTGAGCAGCGATGTTTTAGGCCTCGCACCACCGAGGGATCCCGTTCCGGCATCCAGGAGAAGCTTGATGGCCCTATGGCTCTGCGCTGAATCAGGCCCCAGACCCTTGGCCGGGGTGCCACCTGGGAAAATGTCCATGATGGCACGAGAAGCGGCAAGTAAATCCCCGAGTGTGACAAAGGGTGGCACCTTTGTTTCGCTAAATTCCACACCAGGGGGTGAGAACCTCAAGGCGCCCTGCCTGGTGGTGTCATCAACGCCCAGGAAATAATCCACCTCATCTAGAGATCTCAGCCGCGCCTGTCCCTCGGGTGCGAGAAACCGGTGACGGGCATCGAGAAGGTTTCGACCCCAACGATCGGGTGCGCTATCAAGAAAGGCGCCCGGTATTCCCCGAACATGGTGCGCTCCCAGGGTGAGGGGAAGACCAGGGTCAATCGCATAGGCCTGGGGGTGGGCAAGATAGTTTGCCAGATAGGTAAACGTCGTAGAGATACTGGCGCGGCCACGATGAAAGTGGGCTACACCGACATCCAGGGCAAGGTGTGAACTGTGTATCGAAACCTGGATTTCGGTGTCCATTAGTTTCGAACGCGCTGTCGCTGGAGGAGCGCGGCCCGAGACCGGCCAAGGTCCGTACCCAAGGGATCTAGAGCATCGAGGACCACCTCAACAAGTCCCAGCGCCCGTAGGACGGCAAAAAGTGACAGAGAACTAACTCCCTGTCGTCCTTGCTCGATTTTTCTCAGCGTTGTGCGGGAAATCCCGGCCCGATCCGCCACTTGTTCCGCCGTAAGGTTCACTACCTTGCGCCATTCCAATACCCGCGCTCCGATGAGCGCAGCGTCGCTCGGCTCATAGAATGAAGTCATGTCCCTATGCATTCCTTTTTAGTGTGGTGTATATAACCATAAAACTAGTTAGTGGATAGATTCGCCACATTTATTTAGGACAGCATACCGCGCTGGGGTGCCATCGGGGGCCTCCGGTGCAATCTGTGGATAAGAACTAACTTAGCTAACCTAGGTGGTATAAAGTGGGCCCATGGCTATCACGGTGAATATGCACGAAGCGAAGTCCAACTTGTCAAAATTGGTTGCCCAGGTTGAACAGGGTGAGGAAATATATTTGGCTCGCGCCGGTAAAACGGTGGCGAAACTTATCGCTTTCGAGCCCCCGGCCCACCCCAAACGCTTCGGTGCGCTCAAGGGTCAGATCCCCGAGATATCTGACGAAGAATGGGAAGAATCAGATAGGGCCGTCCGGGAGCTCTTTAATCTGTGAGACCACATCAGGGGGTTTTGCTCGACACTCACACTTTGATGTGGTGTCTCAGTGGAAACACTCTTGTGAGTCCGCGGTTGAGGAACATTCTCGACAGCGACCGCTCGGTGATGTATTCCGCAATTTCTATTGCGGAGATTCACATCAAGGCCTCAATCGGTAAACTTCCCAGCCAGGAAGGCCTTGTCGACAAAATCCACTCGATTGGTTTACGCGAGCTGCCCTTCGACTCAGCAAGCGCAGCTTCCCTAGACCGATTCCCTGGGCTTTTTCGCCATGACCCCTTCGATCGAATGCTGGTAGCCCAGGCCAGCACGCACAAACTGTATTTCGAAACCACCGACACCAGGTTGCTCTCGCTCAATCTTCCAGGCGTCAGAGACGCCAGGGCCTAGGCCATCCAACGCTGAGGGCACCATCGTGGGTTTCACACCCGCATTAGTCTTAGCCACATGCCTAAGCCCACCCCGGAGAGTGTTGATGCCTACCTTGCTGGCCTCGATGCCCCACACCGGGAACTAATGTCCGCCATCCTCGATTTCGCTCTCACAGAATTCCCGGGAACCACCACCACCATTGCCTGGAAAAAACCCCATGTGAAACTGGGCAGCGAATACGTCCTGGGGCTCGAGGCGCTCACCCACCACCTGTTTTTTCACCCGTTTAGTGAAAAAATTATCACCGACTTTGCCTCCCGGCTGACTGAATACAAAACCGGCAAGCGCTCGATCCAAATACCCCTGGGCTGGGAGTTTGATTCGGAGCTAATGCGCGACATTCTTTCAGCCCGGATTGCGCAAGTGGGCTAGGAATTTACCAACGCCACGATAGCTTCGGCGTCCATTTCGGCTAAGCCCAAGCTTGCTAACGTTCTCCCGGTAGCCCAGAAGTCGATTCCACACACAGCGCTGCCCAGAGACACAATCGAATCCATGATGGGCGTCTTCACGCCGACTTTTAGCGCCAACTGCGACATCGGCACTAAGCCAAAGGGCAAGTCCTCGGTGATGTAGCGGTCGTGGACGCTTTTGGGCCCCAAAATATTGGCAATGGCCTCGTTTGTGTTCTCCGGCGCCTGAAGCGCAACACCCATAATGCTCGAAGGCTCACGGAAAGCTTCCTCGGGATAGGTGGCGACCTCATAACCACAGGCTCGACCCAGCTCTTGCACTTCGCGATACAGCGCTTCAATGACACCAAGAACCGAGTGGGTCAGGCCTTCTTTATACATATAGAAATCGCCACCAGAATATTCAATGCGCCCGGTGTTGAGCAGGGCGCCAGGTGGGTGGCAAATGGGGTTGGGGTTGTTAAAAGCGGCCACTAAGACATTAGGCGCAGACTCCACCACCGGAAACAGCGGGGTCAGTGCGTCAACAACGGCGTTGGTGTGACCTGAAGGAAGAGCGGCAACACTCACCATATTCGCCACGAGCAACAGGTGTGAGTGGGAGGGGCCTTGTAGTCGAGTTCCATACGGCAAGGTCGAGGTTTCAGCAATAGTCACCTTGAGGGTGGGGCGTTGCTCGCGGATCATCTGCGCTAAGCGCAGAGCGCCAAATTGGCCCGCCCACACGACAATGGTTTGGCTCTCAACTAGGTGGGGCAGCATCGTGGTGAAGAAGAGTTCATGACCCGATGCTGGAATAACGACCATCACCAGTTGCGCCCCCGCCAGGGCCTGCTCGATATCCATCGTTACGGTATGAATCTGGGCGTCACCATTTTCCCCGATACCGGTGAGTTTGATGGTTTTAGTGGCCAAAGTATGGGCAAAATTCTCGGCAAAATCTGGGTGCTCGTAGAGCGACACCGTGTGGCCGCGCAAACTCAGATCCGCTGCCATACAGTGGCCGCCGTTACCTCCGCCGATAATGGCTATGGGCATTGTGGTCATCGCACACTCCTTGAGGTCGCCTGGGGCTATCTATGACTCTAGAAGAAACCCTGCCATCGCGCCGATCTCCGCCGCGGCGATGCCCTCGCGTAGCACCCTAGCCAATGACGACGAAGAGTTAGGTTCGGGAAACAAAGCCGCCCTGCGCTTGGGCATCTTTGCGCAGACTCAAGATTGCCCCTGTTGCCACCAAACACAACACGGCGGCCGTAATCCAGGCGATGAAGTAGGAGCCCTGCGCATCACGGATGACGCCAGCAAACACCGATGCCACTGCGGCGCCCACCATGTGGGAGGCAAACACCCAGCCAAAGACAACTCCCGATTT
>LIAY01000078.1 GCA_001438965.1 Microbacteriaceae bacterium BACL25 MAG-120322-bin65
AGCCAACAAGGACTCCTACACCGGAGCTTTCTTGGCGGAAGTAATGGACTAGGTTTCCGATGGCTAAACGCCATTCGTGGCAACCCGACACCGGCGATATCCCCTCCTCGCCGGGGGTCTACCGATTTCTTGACCCGCGAGGTCGGGTTATCTATGTTGGTAAGGCCAAGAACCTGCGCTCTCGGCTCACTAGTTACTTTCAAAGGCCGGACGCCTTACATGAGCGCACTAGGCGAATGGTGGAAAGCGCAAACGGGGTGGATTGGACCCTGGTTCCCACCGAGCGCCAGGCCTTGCAACTGGAATATTCCTGGATTAAGCAGTTTCAACCTGAGTTCAATGTGCGTTTCCGAGATGACAAGTCTTATCCCTATGTGGTGGTCACTCTCGCGGAGGAAATACCTCGAGTCTTTCTTGCCCGGCGAAAAGGAATCAAAGGTGCCCGATATTTCGGGCCTTTCCCACAGGCTCACGCGCTGCGCGACACACTCTCCACCATTCTGAAAGCGTTCCCGGTGAGGTCCTGCTCGGCCACCATCTATGCCAAAGCCAAGCGGGATAACCGAGCCTGTTTACTCGGCGATATTGGAAAGTGTTCCGCCCCCTGCGTTGGCCGGGTGACTCCCGAAGCTCACAAGTCTCTAGCCATATCGTTATCTTCTTTTCTCGCTGGTCACGACGACCAGGTCGGCCAGGACCTGCACGAGTCGATGATCCAGGCAGCAGCAGATTTGGAATTTGAGCGGGCGGCCCGAATCCGGGATCGTATCGACGCTATCCAACAGATTTTGGTCAAGAACACCATGGTCGTCTCCGATGATATCGACGCGGATATTTTCGGCCTGGCACACGATTCGTTAGTCGCCGCTGCGCATGTTTTCAGGGTCCGCGGTGGTCGGATCCTCTCTGCGAAAGGCTTCGTAGTCGAAACCCCCGAGGATGAAACAGCTTCCTCACTGGTGGAACTCCTGTTGCGTGACGGTTTTGATGATGGCCCGCCCGCTCGCATCGTGGTTGTTCCCGAGTTGCCTGGCGCGCTGCAAGCGTGGGAGGAACAACTAACCGCACTGCGCAGAGAAGCAGGGGAGAGTGGTGGCGTCAAGCTCAAGACAGCCCGCCGAGGCGAGCTGGCGCAGCTGGAGCAAACGGTAACGCTCAACGCAGCACAGACGCTCCAGGGCTATCTGAGTGCGCGAACAAGTGACCCCTCCGCCCGATCCCGCGCGCTAGCCGAGATACAAAACGCTTTGGACCTGCCAGAGGCGCCTTTGCGCCTGGAATGTTTCGATGTTTCCCATCTAGGTGGAGATAACCCGGTGGCATCGATGGTCGTATTCGAGGACGGGCTGGCCCGTCGCGAGCACTATCGCCGCTTCGCTATTACCGATGCCCGTGATGACACGGAGGCTATCTACCAGGTGGTTTCGAGGCGACTACAGCGCCTTCTCGCCCCGGCTGATGATTCTGAGTCGTCTCGAGGCTTCTCGTATCCGCCAGGTCTCATTGTGGTCGATGGTGGGTTACCCCAGGTCAACGCCGCTCAACGCGCACTGGATGAACTAGGTGTCTCAATCCCTGTTTGTGGTTTGGCGAAGAAGCTCGAGGAAGTGTGGCGAGCGCACGATGATTTCCCGGTGATCCTGCCGCGCAACAGCGAAGCCCTCTTTCTGCTCCAACGAGCTAGAGATGAAGCCCACCGCGTAGCGATTCGATACCAGCGAAGCACCAGGAAGCGCACTTTGCGCAGCGAACTACTGGATATTCCAGGCCTTGGAACAGTGTCAGTGGCAAAAATTCTGAAACATTTTGGTTCCGTAGCGAAGGTCAAGCAGGCGTCTATCGACGAAATCACCCACGTCCCGGGCGTCGGCGCAGTTGTGGCTGAGAAGATTCATACTTTTCTCCAGCAGCGCTAAGAACTGGCGAGTACGATAGCCCCAGAAGACAACCAGAAGGAAAGCGCCCACTTGGCCGTCAACCAGCCCCAGACCCGAGTCCTCATCGTGACCGGTATGTCCGGCGCGGGCCGCTCCACCGCTGCCAATGCGCTGGAGGACCACGGTTGGTATGTAGTCGATAATCTTCCACCCAAAATGCTGCGCCCCTTGGTGGACTTGGCTGATGACCCAGCCAATGACATGCCTCAACTGGCTGCCGTGATTGATGTTCGCGGGGGGTCTCTGTTCTCTGATGCCACCGATGCCATCGTTGCGCTATCGCATGAGAGCAACGTGGAAATCGTATTCCTGGATTCAACCAATGACGTTCTGGTTCGACGATTTGAGCAGGTGCGCCGGCCACACCCGCTTCAAGAAGATGGCACGCTGCTGGATGGGATAGAGCGCGAACGCAGTTTGATGCAAGAAATTCGTGAGCGCAGTGATTTCGTTATGGACACCTCAGAAATGAACATCCACCAACTCTCCACCGCCATTTCGAAAATCTATAGTGAACCCGAGGATGCCAGGATTCGCCTCACCATCATCAGCTTTGGCTACAAGTACGGCTTGCCCTCCGACGTTGACATGGTTGCCGACATGCGCTTTCTGCCCAATCCCTACTGGGAGGAAAGCCTGAGATCACTCAGCGGTAAAGACCAGGCCGTGAGCGACTATGTGACGGGGAATCCTTTGGCGAAGGAGTTTATGGACAGTTACGAAAACTCTCTGGCGGCAGTGCTGCGAGGGTACGCAGGCGAGAACAAAACGTTTGCAACCCTTGCGATAGGCTGTACCGGTGGTAAGCATCGCTCCGTTGCGATGGCTGAAAACATGGCAAACAGGCTTAGCGGCCGGGACGATATTCAGGTAGCGGTAAAACATCGTGACCTAGGACGTGAGTAGACAAGAGCACAAATGCATTCATTGACAGTTGCGGTTAAGGATGAACTCGTTTCCGCCCTCAGTGATTCGACCAGTCAAAGAGTTGCCGAACTTTCCACCATCTTGCGTTTCGCTGGTGGGCTGCACGTCATCGGCGGGAACATTGCCGTCGAGGTGGAACTTGACCACTTGGAAACAGCCAAGCGGGTTCGTCGAGACATTAGAGATATTTTCGGAATGTCAACAGACGCGGCTGTCATGCAGCCATCGGGGAGTCGCACACACCCGCTCTACGTGGTTCGTGTTCGCCAAGGCGGCGAGACCCTCGCCCGGCAAACCGGCCTTCTCGATAGCAAAAAACGGCCGGTACGAGGTCTCCCCAACAAACTCACGACCTCACCGATTGGTGATTTGACAGCCATCTGGCGGGGTGCGTTTTTGGCCAGTGGAACCATCAGCGAACCAGGACGCTCGGCAGCGATTGAAATTGTCGCTCCTTCGGGCGAGGCGGCCATGGCCATGGTGGGGATAGGGGCTCGTATTGGGGTCGCCTCCAAGGCGCGCGAAGTTCGCATGGCCCATCGGGTTATGGTGCGCGATGGGGAGGCCATCAGCGAATTGTTGACCGCAATGGGCGCGCCAGGGGCGGTTGCTGAATGGGAAAAACTGCGCGCTCGTCGCGAGGTTCGTGCCACGGCCAATCGTTTAGTTAATTTTGATGACGCAAACTTGCGCAGATCCGCTCAGGCGGCTGTTGCGGCGTGTGCCCGGGTTGAGCGAGCTCTGGAGCTTCTGGGGGAGGACATTCCTGAGCACTTGCTCTACGCGGGTAACCTCCGCCTGAATTTTCGGGACGCCAGCTTGGATGAATTGGGTCATCATGCTGACCCGCCACTGACCAAAGATGCCGTGGCCGGGCGCATTCGTCGTCTTCTCGCGATGGCGGATAAAAAGGCCGAAGATTTAGGTGTTTTGACCACCTTGCAGAGTGTCCCTGATGAGCTTGAGAGCCTCTAACAGCTTCTGCTTAGCGCGTTGTCTTAGTATTGGAGCATTCGCTCGACTACTGGAGGTATCTGATGTCGTCCTACACTCTTCCCGATCTACCCTACGATTACGCGGCGCTTGAGCCCCACATCAGCGCTCGCATCATGGAGTTGCACCACTCCAAGCACCACAAGGCCTACGTTGACGGGGCGAACAACGCCTTGGCGCAGATGGCTGAAGCCCGCGAGGCTGGCAATTTTGCCAACATCAACCGCCTCGAAAAGGATTTGGCTTTCCACTTGGGCGGGCATGTCAATCACTCAATTTTCTGGACCAACCTCACACCGAACGCCAACGGGGCGCCTGAGGGCGAGCTGGAATCAGCATTGCAGGAGTTCTTCGGTTCTGTGGAGAGCTTCCAAGCGCACTTCACTGGCGCCTCCATGGGTATTCAGGGCTCCGGCTGGGGTGTTTTGTCCTGGGATCCTGTGGGAGCTCGTCTGATCATTCAGCAGCTCTTTGACCAGCAGGGCAATACAGCCCAGGGGACCATCCCACTATTGCAGCTTGATATGTGGGAGCACGCTTTCTATCTCGATTACCAGAATGTCAAGGCTGACTATGTCGCAGCGTTCTGGAAAATTGTGAATTGGGAGAATGTGCAGCAACGTTTCGCCGCTGCTCGCTCTGGGGCAAGTGCAACACTGCTAATCTCGTAGCGACGAAAGAGATTCGGGGCGAAAGATTTCGCGTAGCTCGGTCTTCATCACGATACAAACAAGGGGATAGTTGTGGTTACAGTTGCGATTAACGGTTTTGGCCGTATTGGTAGAAGTTTTTTCCGCGCGGTATTAGCCAGTTCACACGATGTGAACGTCGTTGCTGTCAATGACTTGACCGACCCTAAAGCTTTGGCCCACTTGCTCAAATACGACTCTGTGGGCGGCAGGCTCCCTGTCAGTGTTGAAGCCACTGAGAGTGCGATCATCGTCGATGGTAAGACCATTACTGTCTATGCCGAACGTGATCCCGGCAACCTTCCCTGGGCTTCCCTGGGAGTTGACATCGTCATCGAATCGACTGGTTTCTTCACCGACGCAGCTAAAGCAAAAGCACACCTTGATGCTGGAGCCAAGAAAGTGATCATTTCGGCTCCGGCGTCTGGCGAGGACATCACCGTGGTGATGGGTGTCAACCACGAGAAATATGACCCCGAGAACCACCACATCGTCTCCAATGCCTCGTGCACAACCAACTGCTTGGCGCCGATGGCTAAGGTCTTCCACGATGCGTTTGGGATCGAAAAGGGCTTAATGACCACGATTCACGCTTACACCGCGGATCAGAACCTTCAGGATGGCCCCCACAGCGACCTGCGTCGTGCCCGTGCTGCCGCCATCAACATCGTTCCTACCTCCACCGGCGCCGCGAAGGCTATCGGCCTGGTATTGCCTGAGCTCAAAGGCAAGCTAGATGGTTTTGCCTTGCGTGTACCCGTTCCCACTGGTTCGATCACCGACCTTACGGTGGAAGCATCGCGTGAGGTCACTTTGGAAGAAGTGCAGAGCGTGTTCAAGAAGGCTTCTAATACTGGAGCTCTAGCCGGAATCATGCGCTACAGCGAAGAGCCATTAGTTTCGAGCGACATTGTGGGAGACCCATTTTCTTCGATCGTGGATGCTGGACTCATTCGGGTCCTTGGCAACCAGGTCAAGATGAGCTCCTGGTATGACAACGAATGGGGT
>LIAY01000079.1 GCA_001438965.1 Microbacteriaceae bacterium BACL25 MAG-120322-bin65
TACCCCAGGCTCTTCGTTCTCAGCTCAAGACGTTGGAGGAAGACCAGAAACGTCGTGCCACGAGAAGCCTTCGCGATGCGGTAGATCGAATCCTGGTCGATGTGATGTCAGTTCTTAGAGACGTGTTGATGCTCCAGGTGAATTCTGGCGTGGAGTTAGTAAACCAGCGTCACATCGAAGGCATTGAGGCGCGCGCGGCGGGAACAACTCCGGATCTCACGTTGGCGGCACTGGACGCTTTGGGTCTTGCCAGGACGGCAATGGCCGGGAACTCTCCGCCATTGCTGGTTCTAGAAGCGTTATTAATTAGCGCCAGTGGACGTGTTCCCATCGCCAGCCCGTAAGGGTTTGGTCGGATCCAGCAAGCTGCTGGCTGAGGCTCGGGAGTCTCAGGTTGGCCAGGTTGCAATATCCCTGAGGTCGCTATGATAAATCCAACACTTCATCGCCGACGTGGTCGTGGGCGATCCCCTCATTCGAAAGAGTAGAGATGACACAACGCCCTTGGTTAGATCACTATCCCGCCGGCATTGACCCGGTACTGGCAGAAACAACTCTGGCTCACGTGCCCGCTCTGGTAAGGCGTGCGTCCGCTGAATATGCGAAAACTCTGGCTTTCACCCAGGTTATGGCCAACGGTATGAACGGATCGCTCAAATATCGCGATGTCGACGCGCACTCCGATAGCTTCGCTGCTTATCTGCGGGAAGTGGTGGGTCTGAAACAGGGCGACCGGGTAGCGGTGCAGATGCCTAACGCTTTGGCCTACCCGATAGTCGCGTTCGGTGTGATGAAGGCCGGGTTGGTCTTAGTCAACACCAACCCTCTCTACACCCCGTCGGAAATGATTCACCAGTTCAAAGATTCGGGAGCAAAAGCACTTGTCGTTATCGACATGTTTGCTGATCGCCTTCCTGAGGTTTTGCGCGAAACTGACATCGGCACCGTGGTGACAGTTCGTATTTCCGAGTTCTTCCCCCCGATCGTTGCTGGCGTAATCCGGCTGGTGCAAAAATGGTGGTCGAAGACTTTGCCCCGAATTACTGTTGAGCACACTTCTTTCCGAAGTGCGCTTTCTGCAGGGGAGAAGCACCGCACAGTGGCGCAGGTGGACGCTTACCTAGATGGAGTGGGCCCAGATTCCCTTGCCGCCTTGCAATACACCGGAGGAACGACTGGTGTCTCCAAGGGAGCCATGCTCTCGCACGGAAATCTTGTCGCCAACACGCTGCAGTTGTTGCAGATGAATGGGGAGTACATCACCCCGGGTAAAGAAACCGCCTTGACGGCCCTTCCGCTGTATCACATCTTTGCTTTCACGGTGAATCTGCTGGGTTTTTATCATGTCGGAGCGCGCAATATTTTGATTCCTAGCCCTCGGCCGCCGAGCAACTTGAAGCGAGCTTTCGAGAATTACAAAATCACCTGGACTACCGGGGTGAACACTCTGTTCAATGCACTCTTGAATGAGCGCTGGTTTGCTGAGAGCCCTCCCAAACATCTGAAAGCTTCTGCTGCTGGCGGTATGGCTTTGCACGAATCCGTGGCCAATAAGTGGCGCGAAGTAACCGGCACCCCCATTGTCGAAGGCTACGGACTGACCGAGTCTTCCCCTGTGCTGTCTTTCAACCCACTTGGTGGAATGTTTAAGGACGGCAGTATTGGAATTCCTGTCCCTTCCACCGAGATTGCCTGCGTGGATGAAAAGGGCAAGGAAGTTGCCGTTGGTGAGCCAGGTGAGTTGATCGCAAAGGGGCCACAAATTATGCAGGGCTACTGGCAACAACCAGACGAGACCAAGAACACGGTCAAGGATGGCTGGCTCTACACCGGGGACATTGCGCAAATGGACTCTGATGGCTACTTCACCATCGTGGATCGCAAGAAAGACATGATTTTGGTGAGCGGATTCAACGTGTACCCCAACGATGTGGAAGAACAGATTGCTGCGGTCCCCGGGGTTCTCGAAGTGGGTGTGATTGGGATTGCTGACGAGAAGAGCGGTGAGGCTGTGCGCGCCTACGTGGTGGCATCCGTTCCTGCTCCCAGCGCGGAAAGCATTACCGCGCACTGTCGTCAATACCTCTCCGGTTACAAGGTTCCTCAGAGCATCGTCTTTGTCGATGAGCTTCCGAAGAGTCCGATTGGCAAGATTCTCCGACGTGAGCTCCGCGATTCTGCGGCCGCTTCTTCTTCCTCTACGAAGGGTGCATAGCAATGGGCGAATCACTGATTATTCTGGCCGAAGGCGCTAATCAAGCAACCGTGGTGAATGAGCTCGAGCAGACACTACTTCGAGTGTTCATTCTCATCATCATGTTTGGTCTGGGTGCCGGACTCACCCCCAAAGATTTCTCCTTGGCAGTGAGGCGGCCATGGGGCCTGATCATTGGATGGGTTACTCAATTCGGAATCATGCCCTTTGTGGCCTACATTTTGATCGTTACGGTGCTCTTCCAGTTCTCTCCACCCCAGGAAGTTGGACTCATTGCGCTGGGTGCACTGATCATGGGAAGCGTTCCAGCGGGCACAACATCCAACCTCTTCACCTATTTCTCCAAGGGCAATCTTGCGCTAAGCCTGACGATGACGGTGAACTCAACGCTGTGGGCGTTTGTGATGACTCCCTTGGTGCTGTTTTTCTATGCCAACCTTCTGGATCTTGGGGAATCCGTCGCCATTGAGTTCAGTGAGCTGGCCATTGTGATCTTGGGGCTTATTGTTCCCGTGGGTTTGGGTATGTTGGTGCGTCGCTTTAGTGCGAACGCCGGAGCCGTCTTGGAATTAGTTGGTGGGGTATTCGGTGTCCTGTTCATCCCATTCCTTATTGCTATTTGGGTTCCCCGTAACTGGCAGTTGTTGCTCAGTACTGAGTGGCCGACTTATGCAGTGGCAATCGGCTTGGGGCTCGTGGGAATCTTCGCCGCATATGGCATAGCTAGGTTGATCCGTCTGCACCCGATGAATGCCAGGACGATTGCGCTGGAGACGGGAATCCAGAACGGACCTCTGGCCATTGCGGTCATTGTTGCTGTGTTCATTGACAACCCACGGGTTGATGAGATTCTCCTGATTCCAGCTCTTTATTCGCTCTTCATAGTCATTATTTCGACTCTGGTGACGTTGTGGTTCCGGAGGGCGAATGTTGCCGAGGAGCAAAAGATTCCGAACCTGCTCTAAGCCAGCCTGGAGCAGCAGCCTCGTTGGCCTCCGAGGCAAAAATGTGGTGCCTTGCTATTTGGCACAAGTTATCCGCCCTGGGCTAACACAAGCTATTACTGCACACGCTGGTCCAAGTCGGTTAGCATAGGGAGTCCCTGTTTCAGGGTTCGCCGCCTTAGCTCAGTTGGCAGAGCGTCTCACTCGTAATGAGAAGGTCCCGGGTTCAATTCCCGGAGGCGGCCCCAGAATAGTCTTAGATATTTTGCCCACCTGGAACCGCACAGTGGCGACATCTCCGCTAGGTCCTCGCTTGTAGGTCGCCACATCAGTAGCCTGGACCACCTATGACTAACCCAGAGCGCGCGCGAGTAAACCGGTATCTCTTTGCCGTCGGAGCCACCGTCTTTGCCGGCTTCTTTGTGGCCGTGCAGTCGCGTATCAATGGCGAATTTGGCGTGGCCTTGGGCCATGGGGCGCTGGCCGCTTTAGTGTCCTTTTCCTCGGGGTTAGTAATTTTGACAATCGTGTTAGCTTTTCGAAAAAAAGCACGTCAGGGCCTCACTGTGGTGTGGGCAGCGGTGAGATCTGGCGAGCTCCCCTGGTGGACAACCATGGGTGGCGCGGGCGGGGCTTTTCTCGTGCTCACCCAAGGGCTCAGCGCCGGTGTGTTGGGTGTGGCCTTGTTCACCATTGCGGTGGTGACGGGGCAAACCTTGGGTGCGCTCGTTATTGATGCCAAGGGATGGTTTGGGGCGCTTCGGGTGCCACTTACCCTGTGGCGGGTAACCGGAGCAGTGGTGGTCTTAGCGGGTGTGGTCATCGCTCTTGATATGGGCAATGGTGGTTTTTCGTTCTCGCCAACATTGTTCATCCTGCCTCTCGTTGCGGGTACGGGTCTGGGATATCAACAAGCAGTGAATGGTCGCATTCGCACACTCTCGAACTCGCCTTTGGGGGCAACTTTTGTGAATTTCGCCATCGGGACTCTTGTTTTGGCGCTGGTGTTTGTGGTCTCGTTGGCCTTTGTCGATGTCCCCACGACTTGGCCCAGCGCTTGGTGGCTTTGGATGGGTGGCGCGGTAGGCGTCATGTTCATTGCGATTCAGGCGAGCACGGTGACCGTTATTGGCGTCCTAGGCCTGGGGGTAAGCCTGGTGACAGGCCAGCTTTTGGGCTCACTTGTCTTAGACGCCCTGGTTCCGGTTGCCACATCAAACCAAAGCATGACCACCGTTATTGGCGCCTTGGTCACCTTGGCAGGTTCTGCCATGGTGACGCTGACTAAGAAGTCGAAGTCTTCTTAGGTTTTCTCCGCGGTCTCTTCGCCTGGCACAAAATCCAGAGCTAACGAGTTCATGCAATAGCGCTGGCCGGTAGGGGTGCCAGCGGCGTCATCGAAGAGGTGGCCCAAGTGACCACCGCAGGCAGCGCAGGTCACTTCGGTGCGCACGGCACCAAAACTGCGGTCCTCGTGGAGTTCGATGGCCAGAGGGTCAATCGCATCCCAAAATGAGGGCCAACCAGAACCGGACTCAAATTTTGTGCCACTGGGGAAAAGCTCTTGAGAGCAACCTGCGCAGCGGTACAGGCCCTCACGTTTTTCATCCAAGAGTGCACCGCTCCAGGCTGGTTCGGTAGCGGCCTGGCGCAAAATGGCAAAGCGCTCGGGAGGTAACTCCGCTTTCCATAGCGCGTTATCTTTCGTTATTTTTTCGACCATAGTTGTTGAGCCTCCTCAGGTGATGCACGTAATAGCCCATTAAACTGCCCTTTGTGAGCCAAGCAAACATAATCGTCAAAACGTGGGGTGAATTCACACCTGATGATGTGTTTGAGATGGCGGTTTTGCGCTCTGAAGTTTTTTTCGTGGAACAGCGCATTGATGAAGAAGAATTTGATTCCTTTGACCGCAATCCAGAAACGATGCACCTGTGGTGTTCAGATGCCCTGGGAATGCAAGCTTATTTGCGCATCATCCATAACGATCACGAAGCAGCATCCCACCACGGCATTGCCGTGGGATTGGGTCGCATGGTGGTGCGAGCTGATGCCCGAGGCCTCGGTTTAGCTCAGCAACTCATGGAGCAGGCGCTGGAGATTGCGGGGGATAGCCCGCTTTATTTGCACGCTCAGGAATACGTCAAAGGTCTCTACGCCAAGAGTGGTTTTGTCGAAACCGGTGAGCAATTCATGGAAGCTGGCATCGAGCACCGATTAATGCTGAGATATCCCGGTGCTTAGCCCAGGCGCACTTGCCTGGGCATTAGCGCTTGTATTCCCCCCGGTGGCTTATCTCCCTGCTGTGAGTGTGATTGCTCCAGAGAGCTCAGCAGCTGCTTCCTCGTC
>LIAY01000080.1 GCA_001438965.1 Microbacteriaceae bacterium BACL25 MAG-120322-bin65
TGACTGGCTCCACAGCCTGAGTTTATCGGGGAGCGAACATCCGCTTAGAACCTAGCCAAGTAGGGCACACTCATAGAGAATCACACAAGGAGACTGCCAGCATGAGTATGGGTTTTGGATCACGCCGCCGAGGCAGGGATTTTCGCGATACTGACGATGGTTCACCGCGCGCCACAATGCGCCAGCTACTGCCCTTTTTGTTGGAGCACAAAAAGGTGCTGAGCGTTGTTATTGCGCTAAGCATGGCCGGTGCTCTTACCACCCTGGCCCAACCCCTCATCGTGGGTGAGGTCATCACCGTGGTCGAAGCTGCCAAACCCCTGGGCTACCTGGTGTGGACACTGGTTGCCCTGGTTGTTGTCTCCGCGGGGCTTTCTGGTTTTCGCCACTACTTACTTCAGCGCACCGGCGAGGGTGTTGTTCTCTCCAGTCGCAAGGCACTTGTGCGCAGGATGCTAAACCTCCCCGTTGCAGAGTTTGACCAACGTCGAACCGGTGACCTGGTATCCCGCGTAGGAAGTGACACCACCTTGTTGCGCGCAGTCCTCACTCAGGGACTAGTCGAGGCGGTCGGTGGAACCCTGACGTTCGTTGGCGCGGTTGCCGCCATGATTTATCTCGACCCGATACTTTTTCTCCTGACCGCGATTGTGGTGAGCGTTGCGGTCACGGCGGTCGTTACACTTTCTCGCCGAATTCGGGTGGCAAGTCGTCAAGCTCAAGACAAGGTTGGGGATCTCACCGCCAGTGTCGAGCGAGCGATTAGTGCTGTGCGCACCGTTCGCGCATCGAATGCCACCGAGCGTGAGATTGAGGCGGTAGAAAAAGACGCCGAGGGCGCATGGCGCTTGGGTTTGGCGGTAGCAAAGATTTCAGCCTTGGTCGTGCCCGTTTCCGGGATAGCGCTGCAGGTAGCGTTCCTTGTTGTCTTAGGTGTTGGCGGCTTTCGTGTGGCCAGTGGGGATCTTCCCATTGCCGACTTGGTGGCTTTCATCTTGTTCCTCTTCATGATGATCATGCCCCTAGGTCAAGCGTTTGGGGCGATCACCTCGGTTAATCAGGCATTAGGTGCACTCGGTCGAATTCAGGAAATCATTTCGCTCCCCAGCGAAACCGAGAATGATGAAACTCCGTCCTCCTCAGAAGCGCTTACCCCAGATCACACAAAGCCCGCCATCGTTTTCGACAACGTCACTTTCCATTACCCCGAATCGGCCCATAAGACCGAAGCAGAGAAATTGGTGGCTGAACAATTGGGGGCTTCCGGGGTGGAATCTTTGGCCACGGGTGAAATTACCGCCATAAAGGAATCAAGGCGGGCAGTGTTGGACGGCGTCTCGTTCAGCATTCCTTCGGGAAGTAAAACGGCCATCGTCGGACCCAGTGGCGCGGGTAAGAGCAGCATTCTTTCGCTCATCGAGCGCTTTTATGACCCGCAATCGGGTCAGATTCGCATCTTCGGGAACGTGAGCACGCAGCTGGATCGTCACACGCTGCGTAGCTTTTTCGGCTATGTCGAACAAGATGCCCCCATCCTGGCTGGCACCATTCGCGACAATCTTCTCATCGGCTCCCCCGAGGCCACCGATGACGAACTCATGGCGGTATTGAGTGAAGTCAATCTCTCCAAAATTTTGAAACGAGAGCCCCAAGGGCTCGATGCCCAAGTTGGCGAAGGAGGCGTATTGCTCTCTGGTGGGGAGCGACAACGTCTCGCCATCGCCCGAGCACTTCTTCAAGCTCCGGCCATCTTGTTACTCGATGAGTCAACGTCGTCTCTCGATGGCCCCAACGAGGCGTTAATGAAAGAAGCCATCGATAGGGTATCCGCGGATCGCACGCTAGTCGTGATCGCTCACCGTCTTGCCACCGTGGTGGACAGTGACCAAATTATTGTGTTGCGTGCCGGTGTAGTGGATGCGATCGGGACACACGAAGAGCTCCTGAAAACTTCCAAACTCTACAAAGACTTAGCCGAATACCAACTATTGGTCTAAAGGCATTATTCGGGTTTAGAAACGGGCCCTCGGAGGGCGAAGCGGAGGCGATTAGCAAAGCGGCGCCACACGTATCGCACGAAAAGGCCCGCAATATCCAACGGGGTCAAACTAAAACGATGTTGCAGCACTCGTTTGCGATATAACTTTTCACTTGCTTGGGAAACAAAACCTTTGTATTGGTCGTGGTCTCCGGCCATGAAAGAACCATGGCCGTGGTGATAAAAAGCACCATCTAGATAGAACGAGCCTCGATAACCGTTGAATGCCGGTGTGTGCGACAGCAATGTCACCGCTTCGCCAGTTGCCTTAAGCTGTGTCCCCACGCGCCGACCCGTGTCGGGTGCGCCTTTCCGGTGGGCTCGCTCCAGATAGTCCTGCGAAAAATTCACCGAGCTTTTGAGTCGAACCGGGAACACCATCAAACAGGGGTGGGTATTACTTTTACTTCCAGGGACAAGCGCCAAGCTGATGTCATCTAGGCGCTCGATCCAGTCATCACTAACCGGAAAGGCATCGGAGTCGAGGACGATGACGTGTGAGGTGGTGAAGTCGGTTCCTTGCACTGCCCTATCCAATGCTGCCGGGTGATCATGGCCTTCCACCGCCAGTTGGGCCGCATCGGGTGAGAACGTGAGGACTTTAGTTACTAACGGGAGTTTGGTCAGAGCGTCCTGCGATGTCCTGGATTGGTCCACGATTACCGCTTCGCGTACCTGGCCAGCTGAATGTTTTTTGACCTGGCGCAACATGTGCTCTACCCAAAAGAGGTCACCATAGTGACAGGAAACGACCGTATAGGTGGGCCTACTTGGAGTGCTCAAAGCTCACCCCAGCCTGTTCCATCTCTGCCACTGCAGTTTTTCTTGTTTCAGGTTGCACGGCAGCAACTAAGTCCTCTAAAACTCGAACGCGAAGGCCTAAAGCCCTCGCGTCCATTGCGGTAGCGCGAACGCAGTGGTCGGTCGCTATTCCGACAATATCGACTTCGTCGATGCCAGCCCCACTGAGCAGATCTGCCACTTTCACACCACCATCGCTCGTGCCTTCAAAAAGTGAGTACGCCGGAAAACCCTGGCCTTTCTTCACATGATGATCGATTGAACCCATAGGGACTAGAGGATGATATTGGGCACCGGCGCTATTAGCAACGCAGTGAAGCGGCCAGGTGGTAACAAAATCGGGTTCTTTCCCTGCCGCAGCAAAATGCCCACCATTGTCGTTATCGCCATCATGCCAATCCCTGGACGCCATGATCACTGCGTAATCTGCTGCGTGGGAGGCGACAAAGTCCGCGACCCCTTCGGCAACAGCGTTGCCGCCGTCCACCCCGAGGGCGCCGCCTTCACAGAAGTCATTTTGTAGATCAACAATTAGCAAACCTCGCACGTTAAGTATTCTCCCCCGACTAGTTCTTTGCCTTAGAAGTCTGCCAGGTTTGACCCACAGGAATAGACGCCAGTGACCACGCTGTCAATCGCCATCTTCGCAGCATCACCCACATCGCCCACAGCAAAGAATGCGAAAACAAGATCGGCACCGTCTTCGCCCGTGACAAAGCCTGCGAGAGAGCGAACGCCCGTAATGCTGCCGGTCTTTGCTCTCACCTGGGCCTGGGCAATGGCATTCGCACCGGTGAATCTGTCATCTAGTGAGCCATCTACGCCGGCCAGGGGAAGTGCATCGGGAATAAGCGACAGCTCCGTTTCTGAGCGATACGCCTCAACGAGCAGCTGCCCTACATACCACGGGGTAACGAGGTTTTCAGGCGATAGGCCCGAGCCGTCACGGATAGTCGCAAGCTCTGAATCGAGGCCATAGGGCGCCAGTGACCCCGTCAGAGCCTGGCCAATACTTTCTGATATGCCCTCCAGACCCGTGGCGAGTGACACATGTCGAGCCAGCATTTCAGCGAGCGCATTGTCGCTTTCTTTGAGCATGTAGGTCACTAGTTCTGACACGGGCCTGGATTCAACGCTTGCTAACACCCGAGCGTCAGGGTCTGCGATGCCGTAGCTAATGTTCACAAATCGAGAAGTATTTCCCGCAGCGCGAAGCGCACTAACAAAAGCCGATGCGGCCCGAGCTACTGGATCATTAGTTCGGGGACTCAGCGCAACAGCGGGATCCCGCCGGTCGCCATCTACTTGCAATGCGGTGACCTCAGAAATAAAGCCACTGCTCTTTGCGTTAGTTGACCACGTCGAATCCCACGAGTCTTCTGGATCCCAAAGGGATGCATCCACAACGAGCTCAGTGATGGCGACCTTGGTGCCCTCTTCAAGACCTTCACTCCAGGAGGCGATGGTCTGCTCGGCTAAATCCGCCAGAGTGGGTGAACCCACATAGACACTCTCGGCTCCTGGTGCGCGTGCACTGAGTGTTGAGTCGCCTCCGCCTACCAAGACAACCGTCTCGGCGTCAGGAGATGCCACCACTGAAGTAGTGAAAGTCGCATCAGGCCCGAGAGTGGTCAACGCAGCTGATGCCGTAATTACTTTCATCACACTCGCTGGTGCGATGCCCACCTCCCCCAAGCGTGAAAAAACAACCTCGCCGCTTATGGGGTCCAGGACAATGCCGGAAAACGAACCCAAAGCAGGGTCGAGGGCTAAGTCATTAATAGAACACGTGGGGATTCTTCTGGCAGCCGAAGCGGCACTTGGTGCGGGTCTAACACTTGCGTCTTGAAGAGTTAGGTCTTCAACAGCAGTGGTTTCCACCCCAAGGAGGGTTACTTCACTTGCTTGAGCCCAGAGGCCGACACTAAAGGCGCCAGAAATTGCCAGCAAGCCGGCTAGAACACCAGAAATAGTGACAATGAGTGCCTTTTTAGAAACCCGCTTAGGGGGTGTGGCACTAGATGTCATACCCTCCAGACTATCGATGGCCTATGAAGCTTCCCGGGAAGCCAGGTCACCAAGAATGTCGCTTGCCCACGCAGCGACGTCATGAACGCTCAGATATTCGCGCATAGTGACCATGCGCTCTTTGGCCTGAGCTGAATCCATGTTTATCGCGGTCAATAACGCCAGCGACAAAGCCCCGTGGTCGAGCGGATCAACCAACACTGCCTGAACCAGATGATCAGCAGCCCCGGCTCGAGTGCTCAACACAAGAACCCCGGTGTGATCGCTTTTTGCCGCCACAAATTCCTTTGCCACCAGATTCATCCCATCACGTAAGGGAGTAACGACCATCACATCTGCTGCAACAAAGAGAGCGAGCATGTCCTCGCGCTCCAGGTTTTTGGCCCCGTAGACCACGGCAGGTTTACCCGAAGAAGTGCAATGGGCAGTGTTAATCCTTTTCACGATTGCATCAATGCGCACCTGAAGGGCTTGATAAGTGGCGACGTTTTCTCTGCTGGGGCTTCCTGCTTGAACGAATACAACGTCCTCAACTAAGAGCTC
>LIAY01000081.1 GCA_001438965.1 Microbacteriaceae bacterium BACL25 MAG-120322-bin65
ATTTGCCCAACAGAAGTATCTAGATCCAAACTGTCTGAGCGAGCAAGGAACGCTTCAATCCGAGAAAAAGCGCTCGCTGCTTCAGTAAGGAAACCCTCGTGAAGATCAAGCTCGGAGCGATAGTGCGCACTGAGTAAGGCGTAGCGCACCACAATCGCTCGGGCGCTATCTAAGAGCTCCTGGGCAAGAATGCCGTTTCCTAGCGACTTGGACATCTTCTGCGAGTTCACCGTCACTAGGGCGTTATGCATCCAATGCTTGGCATACTCATACCCAGCTGCTCGGGCTTGGGCTAGCTCATTTTCGTGATGCGGGAAGCGTAAATCCATGCCGCCACCGTGGATATCGAATTCGCTACCCAAATAGCGGGTTGCCATCGCAGAGCACTCCAGATGCCAACCCGGCCGGCCAGCGCCCCACGGTGCGCTCCACGAAGCAGATTCTGGCTCGTCCTTTTTGTGACCCTTCCAGAGGGCAAAGTCTTCGGGGTTGCGTTTTGCCCCCGTATCCCCCTCACCCTGTTGTAAGTTTTCGACACTTTGATGGGTGAGCTCGCCATAGTCTGGCCACGCAGAAACATCGAAGTAGACATCACCGGAGCCATCTTCTGAGGCATAGGCATGAGAGGAGCGCAAAAGCACCTGGATCAGTTCCACCATGGCCGGCACATCACCTGTGGCACGAGGCTGTTTGGTCGGTCTTTGGATCGCAATCGCATCGCTCACCATCTGAAATTCGGCTTCAATACGCTCGGCTAATGCCCACCATTGCTCCGGGGAGCCCTGGCACTGCTCCAGTACTTTGTCGTCAATGTCGGTGACATTTCGAATCAGAGTTACCGCAAATCCTCGGTGTTGAAACCATCGGGCCCACAAGTCATACACCAGGGCGCTTCGAAGGTGTCCCGCATGGGGGGAAGACTGCACGGTGGGCCCGCAGACATAGAGCGAAACCTCGCCCTCACGAATTGGCGCAAAGTCAACCATCTCGTGGCGTTTGGAATCAAAGAGTTTGATCGGCACCGCTTTATGGTAGCGAGGATACGGCCTTGGAACTGGGTGCCAGACCGTAGTGCCCCAGCACTGACCTAGGTGGTCGAGAGCACAACTGTGGCGATAGCCGCCACGCCTTCACCACGACCGGTAAGACCTAAACCATCGGTGGTGGTCGCTGATAGCGCAACAGGTGCCCCGACTAAGGCCGTGAGAGTTTCCTGTGCTTCTAGTCGGCGTGGACCGATTTTGGGGGCATTACCAATCACTTGCACCCCTACCGAGCTCACGCGGAGCCCTTGGGCGTGAAGCAGTGAAAGAGCATGGGAGAGGAATACGGAGCTATCCGCACCAGCAAACTCGGGCCGATCCACACCAAAGTGTTCACCAAGGTCCCCCAGGCGAGCAGCCTGCAAAGCCGCATCGACTATCGCGTGCAGAACAACATCGCCATCACTGTGTCCAGAGAGACCTTTTTCGCCCTCCCAGGTCAGTCCTGCCAGCCTCAGCGGCGTATTCTCATCGAACTGGTGCACATCCATTGCTACACCCACCAGAGGCGTCACAGAGGCGCCAAGAACGCTAGCTGCCCTCGTGAGATCCTCAGGGTAGGTAATTTTGAACCCTCGAACATCACCAGCAACACCCACCACATCATGGCCAGCCTCGCGCATCACGGCTGCGTCATCGCTAAAGTCACCGGCCACCGCTTCATAGGCGGCAATCAGTTTCGAAGCCACAAAACCTTGAGGAGTTTGGACACCACCGAGTTCGTCTCGGTTGGGCCCACCCTCGGTGATCAACGTCTCAGGGCTAATGCGCACGAGCGTGTCCACCACAAGAACGTGAGGTATGGCACCCGGGGCACCAGCCTCAACCGCTTCGACTACTCGATCAAAAACATCCAAGGGCATCAACACTCGGGCTGCGTCGTGGATGAGCACAACATCGGTGTCCTCGCCCAGTGCCGCTAGGCCAGCCCGAACACTGGCTGTGCGCGTAGCGCCACCGGTCACAACTCTTGCCCCAGGTGAGGAAGTAAGCAGCGCTCTCGCGGGCTCTTGCCAGCCTTCTGGGACTACCAAGACCACCGTGTGAGGCCTGGACCACTCGCCAAGGCGCTCCACACAGTGTTGCAGAAGGGTTTTACCTTCTAGGGAAACGAAAGCTTTAGGAAACGGTGAGCCCAATCGGCTACCGCTGCCAGCTGCAACAAGAACAACCGCTGTGGTCACCCTGGGCAGCCTTTCTCTCTTAGCTAGGACGCGAGAACTTCGTCGAGAACGTTCGAAGCTTTCTCTTCGTCCGTCTTTTCAGCAAGCGCAAGCTCAGAGATAAGAATCTGGCGAGCTTTGGCCAGCATTCTCTTCTCACCAGCGCTGAGCCCACGATCTTGGTCGCGGCGCCACAGGTCACGAACTACCTCAGAAACCTTGATGACATCGCCTGAAGCGAGTTTTTCAAGGTTTGCTTTATAGCGACGAGACCAGTTGGTGGGTTCTTCGGTGAAAGGTGCGCGAAGCACTTCAAAAACTTTATCGAGGCCCTCGCGACCGATAACGTCTCGGACTCCGACCAAATCAACGTTCTCTGCCGGGACCTCGATGGTGAGATCTCCCTGCTTGACGCTGAGCTTGAGATACATCTTCTTTTCGCCCCTGATGGTGCGATTTTTTACTTCTATGATGGTGGCCGCCCCGTGATGGGGGTAGACCACTGTTTCGCCAACTTCAAACAGCATGCAGGAATTCCTTTCGCAACCTCCTATTTTAGCACAGTGGATGCAGTAGATTCCTTGCCCGGGTTCTAGTCTGAAGTGCAACAGGCGGGTGCGACTTGTTGCGAGCATAGTTCGTTGAGGGCTTCCGCGGGGCTCTTGTGGGATGGCCCGGGCAACGATACGGTCGCTTCTGGCTTTTGCTCGGTGGCGCACTGACCATCAGTGGTGGTTCCCTTGGCGTTGCGGTTGCGGTTCTGAGCGGAGGCGTTGGCTGTCATGCCTTGCATGTGTGCGGCGCAACCGGGGATTGAGCTCACACCGGGCTTACGATTTAGACAAGATGGGGCAGCCGGGCACACGCCGACCAAGATCCCAGCATCTTTACTCGCGCGCGCAGTCAGCAAACAAAATCATCAGACCAGTGGCGTCGTCTGTTGTGAATAATTCGTCAAGGGCAAGGTTCTGTTCATGCAGCCTTGAATATGGAACCGAAATCGCGTCGTAACCATGAGCGAGGAGCTCACCGCTTGACACAAGTTTCGCAGTGCGTTTGTTTCCGTCGAAGTAGAACTGGTGCCGAATCGCTGACGCGGCGTACACGAGCGCACGAACTCGCGGGTCTGATTCTGTACTGAGGTAATCGAGGAGGCCACGGTGAGAATCCCGTAAGTCAGCGCCGCCACTGCCGGCAGGCCGGCCGTCAACGGTTCCGCCATCTGACAGGCGGACGTTGCCGCCCCCGGAGACTGAACCCTCGCCACGGAAGTTTCCCGACTCGGCCGCTTCATACACCGCCACCATTTTGTGGACTCGGTCGGAGACATCCTTGCCCAGGTGAAACTTGCCGCGTTTGACTAGCTGGTCAATTTCACTGAAACCTTCGTTGAGTGCGAGGATTTGTTTCTGGTCGTCGAGTTTCTTTCCCTCGACGGTGACACCGTCCAGGAGGGTGCGAACTTCCGGCAGTGTGAAGTTGTTGCCTTCCAGCTTTGCTGCATCCCAGATCATCTCAGGGAACCGCGCGCGGAAACGGAACAGGGCTCGTTCGACGTCCCCATTTCCCCCGATCGCATCGAGGTCCACTGAGTCCATTCCCCACGTGATCCCACATGCTTGATGCTGGCTATTTTTTCCCGCGCCAAGGTGAAGCGACGGAAGATCCGCCCGGAAATCTAACCCAGAGGGTCTGCCCGGTCTCTTTTGATATTGGTTAGAGCCAACGCCCCATCTTGGATCACCCATTGTCAGTCACCACCTTCCAGCGATATTGTGCGCGGCAACCCCGAGCTCCCCACCAACACCAAGGCTGTCAATGACAGCCTGCACCGGGCTGACGAGTTCCAACCCGCCCAAGTTGGCTCCTCCAGCTAGAACTGTCTGATGCAGTGGCGCGACGATGACGTTCGCGCCAGAGGCCACCGTTGTTTTCCTGTGCGTACTGAGCAGCATCCCCATTACGATAGCGGGAGCCGACGTCCACAACACGGTCGGCGAAGCACTCGATATAGGTTCAATGCCGAGCGCGTCCAGAGCCGGAGCGCCGGAAAGCGACCACGGTTGCTCGCTTGCAATCGCCGCGGACGCTAACCGGTCAGGGTCGTGACGTCCGATGAGGAAGATTGCACCTGCCCTGCTCTGTGGTGCTGACACCTCCGCCGCCATTTTGGTGAGTTGGAGCGGTTCCGCATCGGGCGCCCACCGCCTGAGCCGGGCTACCCACTCAGTCAATTGCTCTTGGTTCTCAACGTTTTCGGCCAGCAAGTCCCCGACCATAACTCGTGCTGCCGCGGCAGCGTATGGGTCACTGGCTTCTACTGTTGCGATTCTGATGTCCAGACCGCAGGCGAGAGCGAGCTCTCTGAGAGTCCCCAATTTCGCGCGGCTTGGGTCGCGGCGCAAAGACCACTCAGTGTTTCTGGACACACCAGCCCTGCGCGCCAGCTCTGTCGGCGCGATAGTGGCCTTGCTGAGGGATGCTGTCAAACTCGTCGTGTCCATCATGGTGTCCTTTCAAGAGGACAGTCTATCACAACGTCCGTTACATAGGACGCAATCTCTATGCGCGGCACATCGGCCATCCGAGGAACAGCAGCAACCCACCATAAAGTTCCCTCAATCTCACCTAAATCGTAAGGCTGGCATATGTTCCAGGAGCAATGCGCCAGACATCCTCCTGGTCATCGCCTGGAGCTCACCTAGGATTCCAGTAGGCTAGAGAAGTTCTCGCGCAGTGCGAGGGCGCCATTTCCCAGCACTCATTCGTGACCAAAGGAAAGTTTCGTGCGACGCCGTACTATTGCTCCTTTTGCCCTCGCTGCCTCTCTTCTAGCGGGCGCTACGGGGTGCACGCTTTCTGCCGAAATTGCCACCAAGAAGACCTATGAAGCCTCGGACGGCGTCGGTGCCGTCATGGGTAACGTTGCGCTGCGCAATGTATTGCTGATCTCAAATGACCAGGGCGAAGCCAACCTGGTGATGACGGTGGTGAATTCCAGTGAAGCCGATGTGTCACTGCTGGTGCAATACGGTGATGGGGTCTCACGCACGACACAGGCCCTGCCGATCGCTGCGCTGCCTCAGAGGACTCGTGTGGGGGAAGATGGCACTCTGGCGCTCGTGATGGCCAGCGATAATCT
>LIAY01000082.1 GCA_001438965.1 Microbacteriaceae bacterium BACL25 MAG-120322-bin65
GAACCCCGATCAAGGCGCCCCCACACCAGTCCCAGAAAAATTCCGGCGACAGTAATCGACCAGATCATTCAACTCCGAAAACACCTCGCCGGTGACGGACTCGACGCGGGCCCTGACACCATCGCCTGGCACCTCACCACCCACCACAACATCACCATCTCGCCAGCAACAATCAGTCGCCACCTCACCCAGGCGGGCCTTGTCGCGCCAGAGCCCAAGAAGAAACCCAAGTCCTCCTACATCCGCTTCGAAGCGGCCATGCCCAACGAAACATGGCAATCAGATTTCACTCATTACCGCCTCAGCAACGGCGATGATGTCGAGATTCTGCCCTGGATTGACGACTGCACCCGTTATGTTCTCCGCCTCACCGCCCACCAACGCATCACCACACCCATCGTCGTCGCACAATTCCATGCAGCAATAGCCGAACACGGTATTCCCGCCTCAACACTGACCGACAACGGGATGGTCTTCACCACCCGGCTCTCCGGGGCAGGGCGAGCAGGCGGGAGAAACAAGTTCGAAAGTGAACTTCGCCGACTCAACATCACTCAAAAAAATGGCCGCCCCAACCACCCCACCACGCAAGGCAAAGTCGAGAGGTTTCAACAAACCCTCAAGAAATGGTTACGCGCCAGAGCTCAGCAACCAGAGAGCATCAGCCGACTGCAGCTACTTCTCGACGAATTCACGGACGAATACAACAACCGTCGACCGCACCGATCCTTACCCCACCACGCCACACCCTCCGCGCTTTACTCCCGCCTAACCAAAGCGACACCCCTCGGGTTCCGAGACCACGACACCCATAACAGGGTGCGGCGAGACCGAGTCGATTCCTCCGGTTCCATCACCCTGCGAGTCAACAGCAAATTGCACCATATTGGCATCGGGCGAACCCACGCCCGAACCCACGTCATAGTCCTCATCCAAGACCTCAACGTTCGAGTCGTCCACGCCACCACCGGCGAAGTTCTCACAGAGCTAAAAGTCGACCCCACCCGGGACTATCAACCCCAGAAAAACAGAAAAATCCAGAACCCCTGAGGGTTCAAGAGTTTCCTATGTCTTGCGAGATCACATGGCGGTACCGGTGGGATTTGAACCCACGGTGGACTTTCACCCACACAACTTTTCGAGAGTTGCACCTTCGGCCGCTCGGACACGGTACCGGGAATGAGTTTACACGCGCGCTACCGTGGCGGGTCTTCACACCTGTGGGGTTGCTCCTGCCTTCGTCAGTCGATGCCCATAAGCTCGAACCATGGCAAAGAGCGAAGCCCCCTACAGGTGTGACGAATGTGGCTGGACCACACTCAAATGGGTCGGGCGCTGTGGCGAATGCCAAACATGGGGAACGGTAGTTGAGAGTGCCCAGCCCACAACGTCTTCCCGGCAGGCCAAAGCTGTGTCGCCCAACGCTGGACGTCTAGCCCGGCCCATAACTGAGCTTGATGGAACCAGCAGTGGCCACCAACCCTGTGGCGTGGGCGAGTTTGATCGAGTTCTCGGTGGCGGAATTGTTCCCGGTGCAGTTATTTTGCTCTCGGGCGAACCAGGGGTGGGAAAATCCACGCTGCTCCTTGATGTGGCATCCCGGGTTGCCGCCAGTGGCAAGCGAGTCCTCTATGTCAGCGCTGAAGAATCCGCTGGACAGGTCTATCTGCGTGCATCGCGCACCAACGGCTTGCAAGAAAACCTGTATCTAGCAAACGACACAGATTTAGGGTCAGTCCTTGGCCAAATTGAACACGTGAAACCAGAGCTCCTCATTGTGGACTCTGTGCAAACGGTCTCTTCTGGCCTCTTAGATGGCGCTCCCGGAGGTGTTGCTCAAGTTCGCGAAGTAGCAGCGACGCTCATCCGCGTCGCCAAGGAAACCACGTTGTCCATCATTCTGGTCGGCCACGTCACCAAAGATGGCCAGGTCGCCGGGCCTCGAACACTCGAGCATCTAGTCGATGTGGTGTGCCAATTTGATGGTGACCCCCATACGTCACTGCGGTTTGTGCGCACACTCAAGAATCGTTTCGGCCCCACCGATGAGGTGGGGTGTTTTGAAATGAGCGGTGAAGGGATCATCGAAGTTCCTGATCCAAGCGAACTGTTTCGATCAGGTACGAGGGAACCTGTTAGCGGTACCTGCACCACCATGGCAATGGAGGGCAAGCGTGCCCTCCCGGTAGAAATTCAGGCTCTCGTTATTCCTAGCTCTGCTCCACAACCTCGCCGAGTCGTCAACGGCGTGGAATCATCACGAGTTGCAATGCTCTTAGCCGTGCTGGAACGTCGCGGTGGGATTGCCGTGGCCTCAGCAGATGTCTACGTATCAACAGTGGGGGGTATTCGCATCCACGAACCCGGTGCCGATCTCGCTATCGCGCTAGCGATTGCCAGCGCTGCCAAAAATGTCGCCCTGCCTCCGACCACCATTGCCATCGGCGAAATTAGTTTGGCCGGTGAAATACGGCCGGTAACACAGGCAGATCAGCGTTCCTCAGAGGCGAAACGCTTAGGCTTCGACGTTGTCTTGGATAAGGGCCAGGTCAGTATTGGCCAAGCGCTAAAAAATGCATTTTCGAGTACGCCCGCTCGGACAAAGCAGCCAGCTAGCTAGTTGAGCAAAAACTGCTTAGTGTCCTTGGACTGCAGATCGCCTAGATAAACCCGAAGGTGGTAACTGGCTCCCCCACCGGGCACGCCAGGACGACTCACATCCTGACAGGTTTCAGGGGCTGACCTCGTTCGATCCCAACTCAACGATGTTGTGCTCTGCTCTTGACCGGGAGTGAGGGTGATGACGGTGGAATCAAAAATTATTTGACAATCATCTGATGCCCAGTACTTTTCTTCACCGGAGGTTACGACATAGCGTTGAACGTCGGTTCCCACGCTGAGTGAACACTCCACCGCGGAAATGTTTTTCACGCTCAGCCATAACTGGGGCGGGATACCGGCGTTATAGGTCGACTGGTCTGTTTGTGCGGTGAGCTCCACCTGGCTGGGTAAACACGCAGGGGGCAGAGCAAGCTCGAGTGCTTCCTCTGCTGTGGTGTCCTCAGTGGGGCTCGTGCCACCAAAACCTGGTGCCACAAAAATTAGGACAACAATGACAATGACCACAAGGAGACCACCGAGCACCGTTAAACGACGACGCCAATACACCGATGCTGGCAAGGATCGAAGTGTCTGAGCCATGTAACTAGATTACGACTGAGATGGCCAAAATCCTGGCCTCTAGCTCGGCGAGCCTGAAGACACAGCTGACTTAGTCCAGATTTTTGACCAAGCGTGAGTTTCCCAAGGTGTTGGGTTTGACCCGCGCTAAATCCAAGAACTCTGCAACCCCCTCATCAGGCGAGCGCACAAGCTCGGCATAAACCTCGGGATCGACCAGCTCGTCGTCATGAATACGAAATCCGTGGCGTGTAAAGAAATCAGTTTCAAAGCTCAGGCAAAACAGTCTGGTGAGCCCCAGCTCTTTTGCCTCTAGTTCTAAAGCCTCCAACAGGGCGTGACCGATACCGGTGTTTTTCTTATCGGGGTCCACCGTGAGGGTCCTAATTTCACCTAGGTCTTCCCAAAAAACATGCAGGGCGCCACAACCGACAATGTTTCCCGCGTCATCGATGGCAACCGTGAACTCTTGGACCGATTCAAAGAGCACAACGAGGTCTTTGCCTAGAAGAACCCGAGTCTCCACCAAAGGCTCCATCAGGGCAGCGATCGGGCGAATATCGGCCGTTCGCGCGCGCCTGATGGCCCATGGCTGATTCGAAGTGCTCACTCCAAAAGAGTAACGCCTAGGATTCCACTGCGGCCGCTTCGAGGGGCTCGATTTCGCGTTTGCTCGAAGCAAACGTGAACTCTTCACCATCGAAATCAATATCAACGTTGTGTCCCGGAGACAGCTCACCCTGAAGGATGCGCTCGCTCAAAGGGTCTTCCACTTGTTGTTGAACAGCCCGACGCAGCGGCCTGGCACCCATGGTGGGATCCCAGCCCAGCTTTATTAGCTGCTTCTTGGCGGCCTCGGTCGCCGACATGGTGATGTCGCGATCGAGAAGGCGATCTCCCAGACGCTTGAGGAACAGGTGCACAATCTGCAAGAGTTCGTCCTCGTTGAGCTGGGGGAACACAATGGTGTCATCGACGCGGTTGAGGAATTCAGGTTTGAAGTTCTTCTTGAGTTCCTCGACAACCTTGGCCTTCATCGACTGGTAGCTAGCTTCCACGTTGCCTTCGAGGGTGAAGCCCACCGGACCACCGGTGATGTCTTTTGTCCCCAAGTTGGTGGTCATGATGATGACCGTGTTCTTGAAGTCCACGACACGGCCTTGACCATCGGTCAAGCGACCTTCTTCTAGCACCTGCAACAAAGTGTTGAAGATGTCGGGGTGAGCTTTTTCGATTTCATCGAAAAGAACGACACTAAAGGGCTTACGACGAACCTTTTCCGTGAGCTGCCCACCATCTTCGAAGCCGACGAATCCTGGAGGGGCACCAAAAAGCCTGGAAACAGTGTGCTTTTCACCGTATTCAGACATGTCAAGTGCGATCAACGCATCTTCATCGTCAAAGAGGAATTCAGCCAATGCCTTAGCCAGCTCAGTCTTTCCCACACCGGTAGGACCAGCAAAGATGAACGAACCGCTGGGGCGCTTAGGATCTTTCAACCCAGCACGCGTTCGACGGATGGTCTTAGAGAGCACCGAAATGGCCTGCTCTTGACCGATGACCCTCTGGTGAAGGGCCTTTTCCATAAACATCAGGCGAGCAGTTTCTTCCTCAGTCAGCTTGAACACGGGGATACCGGTGGCGGCTGCGAGAACCTCAGCAATGATGCCCTCATCGACGACACCGCCTGCGGCGGCCTCGCCACTTCGCCACTTCTTTTCCAACTGCAAGCGCTCACCCAACAGAGTCTTCTCTTCATCGCGCAGCGATGCTGCCTTTTCGAAGTCTTGACCCTCAATGGCTGCTTCCTTGCGGGTGCGAACATCGGCGATTTTTTCGTCGAATTCGCGCAGCTCTGGTGGGCTAGAAAGAATAGAAAGGCGCAGACGTGCACCGGCCTCATCAATCAAGTCAATGGCCTTATCGGGCAAGAAGCGATCCTGAACATAACGATCAGAAAGGTTCACGGCGGCTTCAATAGCGCCATCCGTGATCGAAACACGGTGGAACGCCTCGTATTTGTCCCGCAATCCCTTCAAGATGTTGATGGTGTGGGCGGGGGAAGGCTGGCTTACCTGCACCGACTGGAACCGGCGCTCAAGAGCAGCGTCTTTTTCAAAGTGTTTGCGGTATTCATCCAGTGTGGTCGCACC
>LIAY01000083.1 GCA_001438965.1 Microbacteriaceae bacterium BACL25 MAG-120322-bin65
CTGGATCCCCCGTCGCCTGGTTGGGGACCATAGGTGCCAAAAGAGGCATGATTGGCCCCAGGAATCACGATGGTGGAATAGCGCTCTTCGGGCAGAAGGGACTGGGCTTCTAACCTGGTCGCCTCATCGATGAGTCCATCGTTATCGCCGAGAACTTGGATGACATCAAGATTTGCCATGCTGAGATCTTCGGCGCAAAAGCTTGCAAAGAGCACCAGAGTGCGAACCTGTGGGTCATCAGCGAGCATGCAGGCTCGCACGCCACCGAGAGAATGCCCCGCTATGGCCCAGTCCTTGATTGCCGGGTGAGAACCAGTGAGGGTGGCAAAGTCCCGGGTGTCAAATAGTGCCATATTGAGCGTTGGTTCCACGATGACCACAGTGACGCCTCCGGCAGCTACCTCAAGAAAGGGATGCAGGTAGCTGTAGGGATCAACCTTGGCGCCCGGGAAATAGAGAAGCCCCCGGGTTGATTGTGTGGTGGCAGGAGCCAGCACCAAAGTGTCGTTGTGGGTGCTGAAAACAACCCGGTCATCACGAAAAACCTCGAGGGTGGCGCCGCGATCGGCGGGCAGAACAAGATGAAACCACGCAAGAAAAGAGACGAGGGTGACCATGAGGGCGGTGAGCGCACTCCAACCGGTGATACGAATCCTTCTGATGCGCAGTTTCTTTGCGCTTGCGGGTGTGGTCACTGTAGGGCCTTTGGAATATGGGATAATGGGATCACCATGAACATTTTCATAGTCGTCGTTACCTCCATTATCTTCCTGGCATCCTTCCCGATGTTTACTTTCGCGTTCGTGGTGCCAGACATGTGGGCTCCTTGGCTATTTGCTGCGGGTGTGCTCACAGCATGTTTGGCTTTCGCTATCCCGTTGCTTTTTTTGGGACGTCGTCGCTAAGACACATCGAGTCCTAATACTCGGTTCGAAAAGTTCTCCAAGCGGTCTCTGATTCCCAGAGATTTATGGCTCAGAGTCTTGTCGACATTGGGGATAGCAGCTGATTCTGAGGGTGTGATCCGAATCAGTGTAGAACACGCTAAATCGGCGCATAGGTAAGTGCCCACCGTGTTGCCGCGGTATCCCTCTTCGCCTGCCTTGGGCGCCACAAACAAACTCACTTGAGGCGCCGGCTGTTGAGTGTGGCACAGCGCGCAAATGGCACTGCGACCTGGTGGCATTTGTGTCTCGGCGGCCCGCACCATCAGTCCGCGCAGCTGGTCACCGATCCAGAAAACCAGGTAGCCCTTGGTTTTGTGGTGAACATCGCGCCAACCAAGAAATTCGCGCTCATCCCACAAGGTTTCATGGAGGCCCGGAAAGGTCATCACGCCGATTTCGGTGTCGCTCATATTGATCATGCACGAGGCAATGTCCGCTTTAGTGACCGGGCGCATTAGGCCATCCTAAAGTGCCCCGGACATGCGTGTGGGGCCACCAGAAACTGGCAGCCCCACACGGGGTGTGTCTTAGAGAAGACTAGAGCGGCTGGATGTTCTCCGCTTGTGGGCCCTTCTGGCCCTGGGTTACGTCGAACTCAACGCGCTGGTTCTCCTCCAGTGAGCGGTAACCGCTGGACTGGATGGCGGAGAAGTGGGCGAAGACGTCGGCGGTGCCATCATCAGGAGTGATGAAGCCATAACCTTTGTCACCGTTGAACCATTTAACGATTCCGGTTGTCATGCTGTGTCTCTTTTCTTTGGTGCTGTGGTGCGTAGTTTCGACGCTCGAAACCCACGGTCGAAACTACCTCCAACTCTCACCCGAATAGAGCGCACCCAAACGTAAAGTTTGGGCAAAGAATTGTTGGCTAACAAACGACAACTCAAGCGTAGCGGGAATACGGCGTGAGCGATAGCCTTAGCCCGCCCAGTTTCGACGCAGAGTTCGCGGTTACGCTCTGGACTATGGCAGGCGAAACTGAGTCAGTATGGGATTACCCCAGGCCACCGCGCCTGGAGCACTCCGAGGAACATCTTGTGGTGAGCCATGGTGGCCAAGTGATTGTGGACACCCGAGGGGCTATACGGATTTTGGAAACCTCCCACCCCCCGACCTACTATCTGCCTTTTTCTGATGTGGATTGGACGCTTCTGGAACCCGTGGAGGGCACCAGCTTTTGTGAATTTAAAGGAACTGCCTCGTATGCAGACATCGTGATCGGTGATGAACGCATCCGGCAAGCTGTGTGGTGGTACGAAAACCCCTCTGCGGGTTTCTCTGAGCTAAAAGATTTTCTGTCCCTTTATCCCGGCCGGCTGGAGTCCTGCACCCTCGATGGTGAGGTAGTCCAGGCTCAAGAAGGTGACTTCTACGGAGGATGGATCACATCGCGCATCGTTGGACCTTTCAAAGGGGCACCGGGAACTCTCGGTTGGTGAGCAACGAAGCCCAGCGCAACGTGGGCTGGCCGAGCCTGTCAGAATGGAGTACGTGATTAAGCTGCGCGCCCTGAGTGAGAGTGACGTTTCCACCCTGGTGGAGATAAACAATTCGGGCTACCCGGGTGTGCCCATGGAAGATGCCGCCCAGATGGGCGCATTGTTGGAAATGTCTAGTCTTGCGCTGGGGGCACTAGATGACAACGGCGAGCTGATCGGGTTTGTTCTTGCCCTGGATTTTGGTCAGAACTATCAAAGTGAAAACTATGTTTTCTTTGAATCCCAGTTCCGCAATCATTTCTATATCGACCGCATCGTCCTCAGCGCTGATGCGCGAGGCTTGGGCGCGGGCAGTGCTTTATATGAGGCTATTTTCGACCATGCGCGCAAAGCAGGCTTGGAGCGCATAACCTGTGAAGTGAACATCGAGCCGCCCAACCCCGGAAGCCTTCGGTTTCATCGCAGGTGGGGTTTTGAAGATGTCGCAACTCAAGCCACCAAAGGTGGCTCCGTTGTGGTCCAATTACTTCAAGCACCTTTGGTTTAGGAGAAACATTCGTGGAGGCATCAGCATTGCCAAGCTTGGCTATCGTCATTCCGGCCTACAACGAAGAGGACACCATTCGCGCCTGTGTGCTCGCAGCACTGGGGCAAACTATTCCAGCTGATGAAATCATCGTTGTGGATAACAAGTCCACCGATGCCACGTCCAGCATTTTGGCGAAACTCCAGAGCGATTTTCCTGACGCCCCGCTGCGAGTTTTACGTCAGGACAAAGCTCAAGGAATTAGCCCCACTCGTAACATGGGGTTTGACGCGGTCACTGCGGACATCATTGGCCGCATCGATTCAGACTCGGTGTTGGAGCCCAACTGGGTAGAGGAAACGAAAAAAGTTTTTCTCGACACCAGTGTTGACGCTGCAACCGGCCCGGTTATCTATTACGACCTTCCGCTGCGACGCTATATGGCTAAAGCGGACGACAACGCCAGGCGAGCGATCTCGAAGTTGGTTAAAAAGTATCAGTTCCTCTTTGGCACCAACATGGCGCTGCGTCGCAGCGCATGGGAGACCGTGCGTCACGATATCTGTTTAGATGCCGATCTTCACATGTTTGAAGACATTGACTTATCCGTCCACCTCTTTGATGAAGGGTTCCGCATTGTCTATGCGCCCACCATGGTCACAGGAATGTCGGCCAGGCGGATGGACGATTCTCCCAAGGATTTCCTGGCCTACGTGAAGCGATTCGATACCACCTATACCCACCACGGACTTCGCACCAGGGCGCTGCGAATTCCACAATGGGCCTATTTGAGTGTGTATCCACTCGTTAAGAGCCTTCGATGGGGAATGAAGATTCGCGAGAATATTAACCTCTAGACTGACTCGTGTACACGGGAGTCCGTATCGCTCGGACTGAGAGGGAACCGCAAGGTTTCGACCGTCGAACCTGATCTGGGTCATGCCAGCGAAGGGAGGACATCTCGAGCCCGTGCCCCATCCAACGACAGTTGATGAAAGGCACGACAATGACTACAGCAGTTAACCGTTTCGCTTGGCGCCCACGAGACATTGTTCTCGCCAGCGTCGTCGGCGTTGTCTCGGGGGGTATTTTTGCCCTGTGGAACATCGTCAATGTACCCATCTTGGAACCTTTAGGCGCACTCTTGCCGGGTTTCCAGGCGTTAGGCCACGGCGTGTGGCTCCTGGGTGGATTGCTCACCGCACTGATCGTGCGTCGCCCCGGCGCAGCACTTTATGGTGAGGTTCTGGCCGCCACCGTGTCCGCCCTGATTGGCACCCAGTGGGGTGTTATGACCTTGGTCTATGGCGTAGTTCAAGGACTGGGCGCCGAGATCGTGTTCGCTCTATTCGCCTATCGAGTGTGGAATGCGGCAGCGGCTATCGCTGCCGGAGCGCTTTCTGCAGTCGCGATGGCAACTCTGGATCTCACCCTCTATTACGCAGGTGCGGGAACCGCGTTCTTCACCATCTATGCCGTCTCATCGGTTGTGTCCGGTGCTGTCATTGCAGGACTAGGCAGTGTGGGCATCCGCCGAGGCTTGGTCAGAGCGGGTGCGCTACGAGCCTAGTAATGAGCCGCGATGCCGCCTCGGTGAAGGCCACTAAATTTGGGTGGACTTTCCCTGGGCGCCACCGTCATGCCCTGGGCGGTATCACTCTGGGCATAGAAGCTGGCCAGCGAGTACTCGTCTTAGGCGCATCAGGTTCCGGTAAGACAACACTTGGTTTGGCTTTGGCTGGGCTGCTACAGAGCCCCGATGACGGTGTGAGCGAGGGATTTCTAGAAGTATCGGGCACAGGTTCAGTGGGTTTGGTGTTGCAACAGCCAGAAGACCAGACCGTCATGTCGAGACTCCATGACGATGTGGCCTTTGGTTTGGAAAACACTGGCATTAATCAAGCTCTGATGCAGCCACGTATTGATCAGGCGCTTAGTGATGTCAACATTGCTCTGCCGGGGGATCACCCCACCCGCTATCTCTCTGGCGGCCAGCGTCAACGGGTGACACTCGCTGGTGCGCTCGCGATGAAACCAGGCCTGCTTGTCCTGGATGAGCCAACCAGCGCACTGGACCCGACCGGGGTGGAGGAGGTTATTGCTTCGGTAAGCAACTTAGCTCGGGATCGCACCACAACGCTGGTGATTATTGACCACAACCCCTCCCACTGGTGGGATCTTGTCGATATCGTCATCACGCTCGCCGAGGGGCACATAGTCTCCATAACTAACGCCCCCAAGAAAACCCTCACCCCAGCGCGCCCAAAAGCAGAAAAGACGAGTCCTGCGCCCGTGCTGGGTCTTGAGCGTGTTTCTACCCACGTCCTTGCTGCACGCAAGCTGGTAACCAGTAGGGATGGGCAAAACCCGCTGGGTGATGCCCACGAACTAAGCGTGCAACC
>LIAY01000084.1 GCA_001438965.1 Microbacteriaceae bacterium BACL25 MAG-120322-bin65
TTGGGCGCTCACCGCTTGAAAACCCGGCACAGCGCTCGTGGCAAGCGCCGATAACATGAGAGGAGTGTGGCTCATTGCTCCAGGGTAAACGTGGGGCGCCACGCGCGGCGCCTGCCACACCGAGTGCCACGTGGTGTTCGTTAGTTATTCAAACACGAGGAAGGATGAAGGCGATGTCTCTAACACCACAGCTTCCTCTTGCGAGGACAAAACTCGACCGCGATGCAGACTCCCGCAAGATCCCAGGTTTTCTGGATCAGCTGTGGTCACAGCCTGATACCCGTGTGGTGCTGATCTGGCGTGGTGAAGCATTGGTGACCGCCGAGTCGCCTGTGCGCCTTGATTTGCGAAGCCCGAGAGATGTTCCCTCGGGCGCGGAGAGAATTTATTTGGGACACACCGTGGAAGCTATTCGCTCCCTACCCCAGGGGACCAAGGTTGTGGCGGCGGTGCTCGATGATGAGCAAGGCGCAGAGGTGGAGCCCGATCTTTCGCGGTGGATGAGCGCACGGACTATGGCCCACACGTTAGACGACCTCGATGCGGGCATCGTGATTGAAGCTTTAGCGATGGCTAATTGGCATTTTGCGCACGGATTTTCTCCGGTGACTGGGGCTCTTTCGATACCGGATCAGGCCGGCTGGACAAGGGTTGATCAGTCCACGGGGGCCTCACTGTTTCCCCGAACCGATGCGGCAGTCATTGCGTTGATCACGGATGGTGATGACCGGATTGTCTTGGGCAGTAATGCCTTATGGGAATCCAGGCGCTATTCACTCTTGGCAGGGTTTGTGGAGCCGGGCGAATCTCTTGAAGCTGCTGTTATTCGGGAAGTGTTTGAAGAATCGGGTCTGGTGGTGATAAACCCGGTTTATATGGGTTCCCAACCGTGGCCTTTTCCGGCTTCTTTGATGGTGGGCTTTAGCGCCCAGGTGGATCCCGCTCATTCTCTTGAGCTTCAGCCCGATGGCACCGAGATTGTCGATTTGCGTTGGTTTAGCCGCGAGGAGCTTCGCAATTCGCGCGAGCATGTCAGTTTGCCGGGTCGGCCCTCCATCGCCCGGGCCATGATCGAAGACTGGATGGGGCAAGCGCTCACCGATGATGACTGATGTTGATCCGCTAGCTGGCCTGGATGAGCACCAACGAGTGGTGGCGACTCATTTCGATGGGCCATTGTGTGTGTTAGCCGGTGCGGGGACAGGAAAGACCAGGGCCATAACCCACCGCATTGCCTACGGGATTAGTTCTGGTCGCTATCAACCCGATCAGGTCCTTGCCTTGACGTTTACCACCAAAGCGGCAGCCGAGATGGGCAATCGGCTCCAGGCTTTAGGCGTGCAGGGTGTCGCGGCCCGGACTTTCCACTCGGCGGCTCTTCGACAGTTGCAGCATTTTTGGCCTGAGATCACCGGCGGCCAACTTCCGGATATTGTGCCATCGAAAGCACGAGTTATTGCACGGGCTTTGGAAAGTTTGAAGATTTCACTGGACACCGCTGTCTTGCGAGACATCGCAGGCGATATTGAGTGGCGCAAAGTTCATGGTTATTCCTTGGATGAATACCGTCATCACCGCGCACAGCGAGCTGGCGGTTTGCCAGGTGGGTTATCTCTCGAGGTGATGGCGAGTATTCATGAACGCTATGAGGTGGTCAAGGATGAGCTATCCCGCATTGATTTTGAAGATGTGTTACTGGCCTGCGTGGGGATGTTGGAAGAGGAACGCCGAGTCTTAGATCGGATCAGGGCCCAGTATTCGGTGTTTTTAGTTGATGAGTATCAGGACGTTTCGCCGATTCAGCAGCGCCTGCTCGATGCCTGGTTGGGCGATCGGGAGGACATTGTGGTGGTGGGCGACGCCAGTCAGACGATTTATACCTTTGCCGGGGCGACAAGTTCCTATTTGCTGTCTTTTCAGGATCGTTATGAGCGCGGTTCAGTGGTGAGCCTGGCCAAGAACTATCGATCCAGTGAACATATTGTCGCCGCAGCGAATCATGTGATGGTGGGGCGTCCGGGGGCTTTGGTGTTGGAGGCTCAATCTGGCGGGGGCCACGCTATTGGTCGGCACATCGCCGCAAGCGACCAGCGGGAGGCCGAGTTTGTGGCGAGCTCGATTTCCGCACTGATTAAAGAAGGTCGGGACCCGGATGACATCGCCATCCTGACCCGTTTTGGTGCGCAATCACTGGCGCTGGAAACGGCGCTGCGCTTGCGGGGGGTCAACCTGCGCGTTCAGGGCGCCAAAGGCTTTTTTGATCAACCCCACGTTCAGCGAGCTGTGATGGAAATTCGGGCTGCTGCCGTTTCTGGGGTGAGTGGCGAGGTGACCAGGGTTGTCGACGATATTTTGCTGGGAATTGGTTTTGATGGGGTTGCCCCGGATCACCATGGTGCTGAGCGGAGCAAGTATGAGGATCTTCTTGCCTTAGCCAACTTGGCCCGGTCGGTGGATAAGGACATGACCATCGCGGCATTTTCAGACATGCTGGCCAAGCGAAAAGGCGCTGGTGACGCACCCTCACCCGGTGCGATCACGCTGAGCACTGTGCACTCCGCGAAAGGACGCGAATGGCCGGTGGTTTTCATGGTGGGGCTCTCCGAAGGTCTCTTCCCCATTTCCTATGCCAACACCGAATCTGCCATCGAAGAAGAACGCCGGCTGTTTTATGTGGGCATTACCCGGGCCAGAGAGCGCCTGACGCTTTCCATGGCTGAGCGAGCCAAAGAGGGTGGGCCCCGTCGCGAAATGTCACGCTTTGTGACAAGCCTGGGTGATGCGGCTAAATAGTTAGCCAAACCCCCAACACGAACACTCTGGCGATGGTGCAGCAAGCGAGTGCGTGGTGGAGCCTGAGAGTGCATCAATAGTGATGATGGCTCCAGGGGAGGGGTTTATTAGCAGCTCTCGCAGCCCCCAGGCAGCCAAGCTCGCTAGTTGGGCAGTGTCGGTGGCGGATATGCGACCCCACAGTTGACTGGCCAGGGCAGCACTGGCGGGTTGGGCGGCTTGGGCCCATTCGAATAGGCAATGCAGGCAGGCCGTTTGTCCTGGAATAACGCGGGGCCCCACCGTGATCGATTGGTCAGAAAAAATCACGGCGGTGTGAACTCGGTCTTGTCGCAACCATCGTTGATACAGCGAGGGGCTCAGCACAAAATTTGCTAAGAGAACAATCTCGCCCTCGAGGTCATCTGTGTCGGGCTCGACTGGGCTGATGGGATGGCCAAGGTTGGCTAGGACCTGGGTGAAATAGGCCTGATGGCGCAGCGCGCCCCCGACGTGGATCGCTGTCGGTGACGAGGTCTCATCTGCTGCCATCACGGGCGTAAGGCGCACCATCAGGGAGTCAAGATAATCACCGTGCAAGCCAGCTCGGGTAGCCAACATGGCGGCACCGCTGTTACTAATCCCTTTTACTAGTGCATCGATAAGAGGCAGCGCTGCATCGGGGATATTTTCGAGGATGACCCGAGCGGGGCTAACCCCAATTTGCAGGGTTGAGGGTGTTTGCCACACCACGGGGAATCGGGGATTGAGTTGCCAAAGGGTTACCATCGCCTGATAGTGGCGAAAATGCGCCACGAGCATGGCGGCTTGTGCACAACCTAGGTGGTGGACTCGTCATCGAGTAGTTCGTTGAGAGCCTGATCCATCTCATCCAATTCCGAAGTGGGGTTTTGCAACCGTGCGATGAACGCGTTGGGGTCATCAATGTCCCCATCGGTGGGAACAGTATCGGGGTGTTGCCACAAAGCGTCGCGGGCTTGGGGCCCCAAAGCTTGCGTGAGTTTTGCCCACAGAACGCTCGCTTCACGAAGCCGTCTGGGTCGAAGCTCCAAGCCCACCAGAGTGGAAAACGCTCGCTCAGCCGGTCCGCCACTGGCGCGACGACGGCGAATCGCTTCGGCCAGTGCATCAGATTTGGGCAAACGCTGGGTTGCCTGGTGGGTGAGGTGATCCACCCATCCTTCGATGAGGGCCAACATTGTTTCCAGCCGCTCGAGTGCTCGTTCTTGTTCAGCGCTGCGGCTCGGCAGTAGCGCGCCACTGGCCAACATTTCTGTGATGGCCTCAGGGTTAGCGGGGTCAAAGTCTTCGGCGAGATCCATAATCCGATCGCCATCGATGCTGATGCCACTAGCAAAATCGTGGATAGTGCTCATCAGGTGCAGGCGCAGCCAGCGGGCATGACGGAACAGACGTGCGTGAGCGATTTCTCGAACGGCCAAGAAAATATCGGCCTCATTGACTGGGATATCAAGATCTTGGGAGAACGCTCGCATGTTTTGCGCAATCAACATGGCACGAACGTCATATTCGGATTCGCCATGAATGAGCGGAATGCCGATGTCGCCACCAGAGAGAACCTCGGTGGCCAGTTTGCCCACCACCGACGCTAGCTGCATGGTGAACAGACTCTGCGAGACCTGCTCCATGGGGCCGGCAATCTGGCTCAGTGCTTCAGCGAGCTCTTCAGGCGCCTGTGTGCTCATCATTCCTGAGACAGCTCGGGGGATGGCCACAGCAACAGGTTTTGCGATTTCTTCCCACACGGGAAGAGATTTGCGTGCCCATTCTGCGCGGGTTCCCACCAGAGGTGCGAGAGGCAAATCGGCAATGTCGGTTACTTCACTAAGCCACAGTGTGGCCACGTGGGCAGCATCGGAGATGGCTTGAGAGGTCGCCGGGTCCAGCGATTGCATTCCCTCTTTAGCAACCGACACTGCGTGATCTCGGGAAGCGGTGGGGCTTGAGCTGAAACCACCAGTGAACGCAGCTTGGAGTTGGCCCATCATTTTTTGAATTTCTGCCGCGTCGACGTTGATTCCGGCTGCTTTCAAAAATTCTGCAGGGTCAAAGCTTTCTCCGCCGCTCAGAAAACTTTCAAATGCTTCTCTCAGGGCTTCATCATCTGGTTGCGGCTCATCGCGAGCCTCATCATCGGACATCACTCCACGGTAGTGCGCTGGGGTCAGAGTTCGGAGGCAATTTCGCTGAGGGCTTTTGCCCATCAATCCTGGATACACTGTGAAATTAGGTCGATGGTGACGGAGTTTAAGTGACTATTTTTGAACAAGGCGATCCTTCGCCTGTGGTGAAGCGCAGGTCTAGAACTGTTGGCTGGTTGATGCTTGCTTTCACGGCGGTGTCAGCGATTGGTTTGACGTTTTTTCCCGCCCCCTATGTCATTGATCACCCGGGGCCCACCTATGACACCTTGGGTTCCATCTCTGTTGATGACACCGAGTTTGACCTGATTTCTATCCTCGGGGCACCCACCTATGA
>LIAY01000085.1 GCA_001438965.1 Microbacteriaceae bacterium BACL25 MAG-120322-bin65
TTTCTCATCCTAGAGCCGAACTGTTCACAAAAAATTAAGTTAGCCGTGTCACACTCATATGTGCTTAAAGCTTAGGTTGAACCACATCAAGCCCCTATTTGAGGCCGATAATGGGCCGGGATGGGGTTGTGGGGGAAGCCATCTGGTCTCGGATGTAGGAAAAGAAAGCCTGGCTGTCGATCGCTTCAATCACGCGTGCATTGGGTTTGAGATCGTGCACTCCCCAGGACATGGCCGAATACCCACGGGTGAGTTCCGAATCCGCTTCAATATCCACCGCATACGCGGCTGACTCGGTGATGAATTCTGGGTGCAACAGCAGTGCCACGCTCAAAGAATCCGGATGGCTGGAGCCAGGAATTCCCACACTTTCATCAAACTCAAGTGTCGCCTCACACACGGAAGCAAAGAACTTGGCAACCGGGGTGGCTGACGCGGCGATTTCGGCCATCTGATTCCTAGAAAACAGGGCATCTCGAACAGTCAGGGGCTCCCACGGAATGACCGTGATCTCAAATCCTGCGCCAAAGACAATTTTTGCCGCATCAGGATCGACATAGAAATTGAATTCTGCGGCGGCCGTGATGTTGCCTCTGGCGTTATTAGATCCACCCATGATGTAGAGGCTCTTCACGCGTTTGGGGAAAGAAGGATCTTTGACTACGGCCATCGCGATGTTGGTCAGCGGGCCAATGGCCACAATATTGAGCTCGCCGGGGCTTTCCGCCGTTAGGCGAAGTAGCGCATCCACACCGTGTTCGGATTCCGGCGTGATGCCAGCAGCGTCCATAGATAATCCACCAGCGCCATCACCGTGAACATTTTCAGCAGAAACCCATTGCCGAACCATCGGGCGGCGACAGCCGAGAAAGACAGGGCATGTGCCGAGCGCGCCCGCGACACTCAACGTCATCAAAGCGTTCTCGGTTTGCTGCTCGAAACCGACGTTTCCGGCAACCATGGTGATAGCTCTCAAATCGGCTATGGGATCAAGCAGTCCCAACAGAATTGCCACACAATCATCCTGTGCGGTATCGGTATCCAGGATGAAGGGAATGGTCACTTCTTAGTTGCCACCATTCTTGATCTGAGCATCGAAGTACTCAATCGTGCGAGCAAGGCCATCCTTGAGTGCGACAGTGGGCTCCCAACCGAGAACGCTCTTTGCCAGGCTGATATCGGGCTGGCGTTGCTTGGGATCATCCTGGGGTAACGCGAGGTGCTCCAGCTTGGACTTGGACCCTGTCATGTCGAGAACTAGTGACGCCAGTTCCAACATGGTGAACTCGCCTGGATTACCCAAATTGACTGGTCCGCTTTCCCCAGCCTCATTGTTCATCAGCGCAATAAACCCAGAAACCAGATCATCCACATAACAAAAGGAGCGCGTTTGGGAACCATCGCCATAAATGGTGAGGGGTTCACCTCGTAGAGCCTGAACAATGAAGTTGCTCACCACACGGCCATCGTCTGCGGCCATCCGAGGACCATAGGTATTGAAGATGCGTGCGACCCGAATTTCTAGGTCGTGTTGACGCTGGTAATCAAAGAACAGTGTTTCGGCTACGCGCTTAGCTTCGTCGTAACAAGCCCGCGGACCAATGGGATTTACCTTGCCCCAGTAGCTCTCCGGTTGCGGGTGAACCTCAGGGTCGCCATAGACCTCTGATGTTGACGCCTGAAAGATCGGAACGCCCAGCCTCTTGGCTAGGCCCAACATGTTGATCGCGCCGACCACATTCGTCTTAGTGGTTTGAACCGGGTCGCGTTGGTAGTGAATGGGAGAGGCCGGCGAGGCCAAGTTATAGATGGCATCAACTTCGATATAAAGCGGGAAAGTAACGTCGTGCCGGATGAGCTCAAAATGTGGGTGGTCAACCAGATGCGCGATATTGCGCTTAGACCCAGTGAAAAAGTTGTCAACGGCAATCACTTCATGGCCATCACCCAAAAGCCGGTCAGACAAGTGTGAACCGACAAAGCCGGCCCCGCCAGTAATCAAAATTCGCATGCGAACGATGCTATCGGTGAGATGGTGCGCTCGCGCTACAAAATCGCGTCGAGGCCCTGTTCTTTCATGTGCTCGACAACTTCTTTCACATTTTGCGCGTGAGCTTTCGTTGTTACTAACAGCGCGTCTGGCGTATCAACGATGACAATGTCTTCCACGCCAAGCAAAGTAATGATGCGACCAGAAGACCCCACGACAATCCCCGTGGAATTGTGTGGGTGCACTTTTGTGGCGTCGCCCACAACAATGACGCCAGAATTTGGCTCGCCACTCTGGGCTTGCGCTAAAGAAGCAAAGTCCCCTACATCGCGCCAACCGAAACTTCCTGGAACCACGAGGAATTTGCCCTGCTTGGCAGCGGGCTCAGCCACCGCATAGTCAAAAGCAATCGAAGGCAATGCCTCCCACTCGGCACCAAAATCTTCACCGTCGATAAGTTTGCGGGCGATGGACGCTAGTGGCGTCCCTAGCTCTGGAGCGAACTCGTGGAAAGCCTCCACCACAGAACCCACGCGACCCAGGAATATTCCGGCGTTCCAGAGATAGTCCTTACTGGCCAGAAAACGTTGGGCATCCAAAAAAGATGGCTTTTCGACAAATTCTTGAACGTGATGTGTCTGGGATTTACCTTCTAAGGCCTCACCCTTCTTGATGTAACCAAAAGCGCTCGATGGTTCTGTGGGAGAAATACCGATCGTCACAAGAAGGCCGGTCTTGGCCGATTCAATCGCGTGGCCCAAAACCTCCCGGAAGGCTTCCTCTTCTGTCACAACATGATCGGCGGCAAAAAATCCAACAATGGCATCAGGGTTGGTCCGATTGAGAACAAACGCCGCCAGTCCCACAGCCGCTGCTGAATTCTTCGGTGAAGGCTCCACTAGGACGTTGTGTGAGGGAAGGCTTGGAACCTGTCGCCTCACAGCTTCTTGGTGGTTGCCTCCGGTCACGACCAGGACGCGGTCAACGGGGGAAAAAGGTTCCAATCGCTGAATCGTCTCGACTAAGAGAGATTGTCCGGAGCCTAAAAGATCGAGCAAAAACTTGGGTTCTTGAGAACGAGAGAGAGGCCAAAGTCTGGTTCCCGAGCCGCCAGCTGGAATCACGGCAAAAAACTCATCACTCGATGATGGCGGGGGAGTCACAGTCATGACCCAAGGCTAATGGCAACCTGAGAGGATGATGGAGGCTCGCGCCCTAAGATTATGTTAAGTAGAGCTACCTAGAAAGGGTCAGGGTCTCGTGGCGACTTCTGCAAGTATCGCTGGGCCTTCTGGATCACCGAGTGTGAAGCTGGAAGTTCCCAAGCCTCAAAAGAAACGCATCATTCCTGGTGGAACTTTGTACCGTGGCCGCGAAGGCATGTGGTCCTGGGTTCTCCACCGCATCACCGGCGTTGCAATCTATTTCTTCCTCCTCGTGCACATTCTTGACACCGCACTGGTTCGAGTGAGCCCCGAGGCCTACAACATCGTTATTGGCTCCTACCAGACCCCGATTATGGGCCTCGCTGAAGTCGCTCTGGTAGCCGTCATCGTCTTCCACGCGCTGAACGGGATCCGCATCATCTTGGTGGACTTTTGGAACATCGGAACCCGACATCACGTGGCGTTGTTCTATGTGGTTATTGGACTGTGGCTTGTGACCATGATTGCTTTCACTCCCCGTCATCTCATGAACGTTTTTGGGTGGTAATGCCATGACTGTCACAATCGATACCCCACGCTCTCCCGCACGCCCCCGCAAGCGAGGCATCAACTGGGAAAAGTGGGGCTGGATCTATATGCGAGCGTCCGGGATTGTTCTCGTTGTGCTCATTTTTGGTCATCTTTTTGTGAACTTGATGGTGGGCGAAGGCGTTAAAGCCATCGACTTTGCTTTCGTGGCTGGGAAATTCACTGATCCCTTCTGGGTCGTGTGGGACACGGCCATGCTGTGGCTCGCCCTGATTCACGGAGCAAACGGCATGCGCACCATAGTGAATGATTACGCCTCTTCAGCGACGTTGCGTAAAGTGCTCCACGGCGCGTTATTGGTCTCAACAATTGCGCTACTAGTCTTGGGCACCCTCACCATTTATGCCTTTGATCCTTGCCCTGCTGGTTCGCCAGCCGAGCTTTTGCCCTCGTTCTGTGCGTCTGTGAAGTAGGAGAAATGACCGCCACTGCACCAACAAGTGATAGCACGACGACCACGCACCACCACCAATTCGATGTTGTGATTGTTGGCGCCGGGGGCGCTGGCATGCGTGCTGCGATTGAGGCGGGTCCGAACGCCAGCACTGCGGTGATTTCTAAGCTGTACCCGACTCGCTCTCACACCGGTGCCGCCCAGGGCGGTATGGCCGCGGCACTGGCCAACGTGGAAGAGGACAGCTGGGAGTGGCACACTTTTGACACGGTCAAAGGTGGGGATTACCTAGTAGACCAAGATGCCGCCGAGATTCTGGCCAAAGAGGCCATCGACGCGGTGATCGATCTAGAAAATATGGGTCTTCCCTTCAATAGAACACCGGATGGAAAAATCGACCAGCGTCGCTTTGGTGGGCACACCCGTGACCACGGCAAAGCGCCTGTTCGCAGGGCTTGCTACGCAGCAGACCGCACAGGTCACATGATTTTGCAGACACTTTTTCAAAACTGCGTGAAGCTGGGAATTGAGTTCTATAACGAGTTCTACGTTCTCGACTTGATCATGGTGGATGACCCCGCTGCTAAAAAGAAGCCCGGCAAGGCTAAGCCCCAGCGAGCTGCCGGCGTTGTTGCCTACGAACTAGCAACCGGCGATATCCACGTGTTCCACGCTAAGTCGGTTATCTTCGCCACCGGAGGCTTTGGCAAGATTTATAAAACCACCTCCAATGCGCACACTCTCACCGGTGACGGTGTTGGCATTATCTGGCGCAAAGGCATCCCTCTTGAGGACATGGAGTTCTTCCAGTTCCACCCCACAGGACTTGCTGGACTGGGCATTTTGCTTACTGAGGGCGCCCGAGGTGAAGGTGCCATTTTGCGCAACGCCTTAGGCGAGCGCTTCATGGAACGCTATGCACCCACAATCAAAGACCTCGCACCGCGCGACATCATTGCCCGTCACATGGTGCAAGAGGTGGCCGAAGGCCGAGGTGGCGGACCCAACAAAGATTACGTCTTCCTTGATTGCACCCACCTTGGCGCCGAGGTTTTGGAATCAAAACTTCCTGATATCACTGAGTTCGCCAGAACCTATCTCGGTGTTGATCCCGTCCACGAACCTGTCCCCGTGATGCCCACAGCCCACT
>LIAY01000086.1 GCA_001438965.1 Microbacteriaceae bacterium BACL25 MAG-120322-bin65
TTGAAATATCACTGGTTTGGCGAGCAATAATGCGCCCAGAAGTGTATTTCTCGTGAAAACTCATGCTGAGGCGCTGGGTGTGAGCGAAAACCCTCAGACGCAACTCGTTCATGATGTCTTGGCTAATGGTGATGGACCACTTTGTGTAGAGAGCAAGCAACACGGCAGCACCAAACCCCGAAATCAAGAACCCTCCAACAATGAGCATCAACGGAGTGAAGTTGCCTTGCTCGGTGGCAGCAGGAAGGCCCTGATCTATTCCTGCAGCAATAAACGCAGGTCCGGCAACCTGCATGGCCACACTAAAAACAACAACAATCATGGTGGCGATAAATCTCCGCCGATGTGGACGAACAATATCGAGCAGCAGGGCGAAGGATCGCCGCCTAATCTGGGCGCTTTCCTTTTTTGTCAGCGCGCTGCGATCTTCGCCAGAGACCCCGTGCATGCTCATCGGCTGACCTCGTCATCAAGACCGCCCGATTCAATGATCTCCAGTTCCACCGTGGAATCTGTGATGTCACGGTCTTCACGAGGTGACTGATCGGTGTCCGCCAGTGAGGAAATAACGCTGCGATAGGCGGGTGATGATTCCAGTAGCTCGGTATGCGTTCCCACCGCAACAATGCGACCTTTTTTCAGTAACGCCACACGATCCGCCAACATCACGGTGGAGGGCCGGTGGGCCACTACCAGCGCAGTCGTGGTGGCTAGGACTTTACGAAGCGCCGATTCCACACGGGCCTCGGTTGCCACATCCAACGCGGAGAGCGGATCATCCAACACCAATACCTCGGGACCAGCGGCAATCGCTCTCGCGAGCGCTAAGCGTTGCCTCTGCCCCCCAGAAAGGCTGAGGCCCTGTTCGCCAATGATCGTTTCCACGCCATCAGGCAAGTCATACACAAACCCTGCTTCGGCCACCTCGAGTGCTTGAGTGAGGATGGCCTGCGCCTCTAGACCATGAAGATCTGGCAGGTCGTGCCGACCAAATAAAACGTTCTCGCGGACACTGGCCGAAAAAAGGGTGGCATCTTCAAAGGCCAGGGCGATGCGCTCTCGCAGAGAAATCAGGGGCATGTCCCGGACATCGACACCATCGAGCAGAATCCGGCCACCGGTAACGTCATAGAGGCGCGCGGGCAAAGCAGTCACGGTTGTTTTTCCGCTTCCCGTCACGCCCACCAGTGCCATGGTTTCGCCTGGTTGGATTTCCAGATTGATGCCGTTGATCAAATCTGGTCGCCCAGGCTCCGTGTCGGCGTGGCGAAAATGCACGTCTTCAAACACCAAAGAACCTCTGCCTTTTGTTGCAGCGATGGCCCCGACACTATCCACAATGGTGTTGGTGACATCCATCACTTCAAAGATGCGGTCTAAGCCGCTGCGGGCTTCCAAAGTCAGAGCCAACAGGAAAGCAATCGAGGCAATAGGTCCGGCTAGGACGGCAGCGGTCGCAAAGAAAGCAAAGAGCTCACCCGTGGTGAGCTCCCCGACACTGGCCAACCACACACCCAGAGCCAAACAACTAGCCAGTGCGAAATCGGGGATCCATCCCAACCAGAAGCCCAGAGTGGCCAGAGTGCTACCTTTTTCGATCTCAAGGTCTCTCCCCCGCGAGGCGCGAGTGGTGAAGCGAGCAAGGGCATCAGGTCCGCGCCCAAAAGATTTAAGAATGCGGATTCCATGAACAGATTCCTCGACTGAAGTCGCAACATCGCCCCACTGGTCTTGAGTAATACGGGAGAGGCCAGAGAACTGTGAGCGAAACCTGGAACCAAAGACCAACATAGGCACGGAGCACAGGGTGAACACGCCAGCCAGAAGCGGGCTCCAGGTGAACAAGATGGCAACACCCAACACAATCGTGATCGAGTTAGAAACCAGCAGCACAAGACCAAACGACATCCAGCGTCGAACCAGGCTCACGTCGGTCTGGGCGCGTGAGAGAAGCTGTCCACTTTGCCAGGCATCATGAAAAGACACCGGCAGGTCTTGAACGTGGCGATAAATTGCGGTGCGCAGTTTGGCGTCAATTCTGGTTCCCGGTGTCAAAACGGTTATCCGGCGCAAATAAACAAACAACGCTTCCAAAAGCCCCAACAGCGCCACAAGTCCCGCTGCGCCCCAGACCAACGAGGTATTCCCCGTTCGCAGGGGGCCATCAACGAGGGCTTCCAGCGTGAGGGGAATAGCGAGCGCAAAGCCACTAGAAATAAGGGCAATCAGCATTCCCAAGCCCAAGCGAGGCAAATCTGCTTTCGCGTAAGGGAGAACCCGGGCTAAGGATCGAAAGACCCCCGGCTGTTCTGGAGGGAGCGAAACAGGCTGAGTCATAGGCATCTTCACAATACTCCGATGGGCTGTTAGAAATCAGGGACACTAGCCGGGACACAAGCAAACCCGCGCCCGATGGATTATGAGTTTGATGCCTAGCTATCAGCTGGCGTTAAAGGGCGTTAGCTGATGTGACGGATCGCTGTGCACAGGCGATGTTTAGCGTGGATTACGCCGGGAGCGAGCGAAGCTCACACTTCTGGGTGCTACTTTGCAACGGTGGTGAGAATCCTGAGTGTCGAACCGGCTCTGCCTGACTATCCGCATGACCAAAGGGAAATCACCGACCAACTTGTCGACGGTCTTGCCACTGATGACACTATGGCGGAGGTGATCAGGCGCATTCATCGCTCCACAGGTGTTGACACCCGGCACCTCGTGATGCCCATTGAGCAGTACCGGGGCATCGAAAGTTTCACCCAAGCGAACACCCTCTTTCGTGAACACGCCTTGGCGTTATCTGCGACCGCTGTAACTGGGGCGTTGGCGAAAGCTGGGATAGCAGCCTCCGAAGTTGATTACCTCTTTTTCACCACGGTCACCGGTGTGGGGGCGCCCTCACTCGATGTGGAATTGGTGACCCAACTGGGATTTAGAACCGACGTCGTGCGGGTGCCAAGTTTTGGCTTGGGCTGCGTGGCCGGGGCATCCGCAATTGCTCGAGTGGCCGATTACCTTCGCGGACACCCCCGCGCTATTGGCTTAGTGGTCTCGGTTGAACTGTGCTCTCTCACCATCCAATGGGATGACCCCTCCATGGCCAACATCGTGGGAACCGGATTGTTTGGTGATGGTGCCGCCGCCGTCGTCATGGTCGGCCAAGACTCCCCCCACACCGGTGGAATCAGAGTCACGGCTTCCCGCAGTGCGGTCTATCCCGAAAGTTCCGAGGCCATCGGTTGGCGAATTGGCAGCACCGGCTTCCGCTTGATGCTAAGTCCCGCGGTGCCCAACCTGATCGACCAGCACTTAGCGGGGGATATCGATGCGCTGCTTGGCGATAACGGCCTCGAGCGCGCAGATATTGGGTCCTGGATTGCACACCCGGGTGGGCCACGAGTTCTCGAAGCCTTCTCGGAGGCCTTAGATCTTGCCCCAGCAGATCTTGCTATGAGCTGGCAGGTTATGGGAGAAGTCGGGAATCTGTCCTCCAGTGCTGTTTTGCACGTCCTTGCCCGCTGCCTAGAGCGGCCATCCGGGCACAAAGCACTCTTGTTTGCCTTGGGCCCAGGGGTTAGCGTTGAAATTGTGTTGTTGGAGTGGCCATGATTGCCTACACCGTCTTTGTTTTCCTCACCGGGCTGGAGCGCCTGTGGGAGCTGCGTATCTCCAGTCGCAACGCCGCCCTTGCCCTTGCCAAAGGCGGCAAGGAATACGGCTTGTCGCATTTCCCATGGATGGTCGCTCTCCACACAGGGTTGTTGTTTGCCGCGGTAGCAGAAGTATGGATTTTCCAGCGGCCCTTCCTCGCCGTGTGGGGATGGGTATTTGTAGCACTGGCCTTATTAGCCCAGGTGGGACGCTACTGGGTGATCTCGTCACTGGGCGAACAGTGGAACACCCGGGTCATCGTGGTGCCTGGAGCACCTAGGGTGAGACGCGGCCCGTACCGCTACTCCTGGCTTTCCCACCCGAACTATTGGATTGTCGCCATCGAGGGAATAGCCCTGCCGATGATTCATTCAGCGTGGATCACCGCGCTCGCGTTCACTGTGCTCAACGCCATATTGTTGCTGGGATTCCGCATTCCCACCGAAAACCGGGCGCTAGCAGAACTGTCATGAGCGTTGTGGACGTGACCGTCGTGGGGGCAGGCCCTATCGGCCTGGCCACCGCCATTTTTGCCCGCCAAGCGGGGCTTGGCGTGACCGTGTTAGATGGTGGCCCAACCGATGGAGACAAAGCCTGTGGCGAAGGCTTGATGCCAGGCGTCGCACCACTCTTAGCGGAACTCGGGATTGATCCACCCGGTCATCCCTTAGAGGGAGTGGTGTATCACCAGGGTTCCACTCGGGTGGAACACACCTTCCCAGGGCTTCCCGGACGCGGGGTGCGAAGAACCCAACTTCGTGACGCACTACTCGAGAGAGCGCTAGAGAGTGGTGCACACATTGAGCGTGCCAAATATGTCTCCCTCACCCAAGAGCGCGAGAGCGCGAGGGTCCTTACTGATACCGGTGATCACATCACTTCGCGCTACGTGATCGGCTGCGATGGCCTGCACTCGAGCGTTGCCGCGGATCTTGGCGTAGTCAAAAAGCCAGCGCGATCCGCGAAACGTTACGGAATTCGCCAACACTTTTCTACCCAACCCTGGTCGTCCCACATCGAGGTCTATTACAGCCCTGATGCCGAGGTTTACATCACCCCGGTGTCACCAGACACTGTGGGCGTGGCTGTCCTTGGGCCCAAAGGCATCAACCTCGAGACTGCGATAGCGGGAATACCAGAACTTCATCGCCGCCTAGTGGGAGCAACCCCTGCATCACCGCTTCGCGGTGCAGGGCCTTTCCCGCATCGGGCACGAACCCAGCGGGTAGGCCGCGTGCTCTTAGTTGGAGACTCAGGTGGTTATGTCGATGCGATTACTGGTGAGGGACTGCGGGTTGGTTTTGCTCAAGCAAAAGCCGCTATCGCCGCCATTAGCAAAGATGCACCTGAAACCTACCCCTTAGCCTGGAAACGTGTCACGCGTGAGTTTCGAATCCTCACCAAGGGTCTCGTGGCACTTGCTTCCTCGCCGCTTCGCACCAGCATCGTTCCACTTGCCCATACATTTCCTGGGCTCTTTGGCATGATTGTCAATCGTTTGGCCCGCTAAATGCCAACAAAAGCCTGGGCGCTTGTGCGCTCGACTCACCCTGGCCCCTCAGTTTCGGTCACTGTGCTGGCCGCCATCTTG
>LIAY01000087.1 GCA_001438965.1 Microbacteriaceae bacterium BACL25 MAG-120322-bin65
CTCCAGGCAGGGTTGAGACCACAAGATCAGGTGTTGCCTGGCCATCCAACTCCGTGGCGAGTACCACGGCCACCTCAAGACCAATCCCGCTGAGCACCTTGGCCGTGGCGGCGGCTCTTTCCCTAGAGCGCACCACGAGGGTGACCTGTTGGGTGGATTGGAGCATGAGCCCATATCCCACAGCCCGCGCTGTAGCGCCCGCACCAAGAATCCATGGACGACGGGCAACGACGTCGTGCTCGCGCAGTGCCCCCCACACCCCCCATGGATCGGTGTTAGCCAACCGTGGAGTTTCCTGCTTGAAATACACGGTGTTCGCGACACCCAGAATATCCACGACGGGGTCATGATCAGCAACCAGCGCGACAATCCCGGATTTGAGAGGCATCGTGAGCGATAACCCAAACAGCTCTGGGGAGTGAGCCGCCCACGTGCGCTCCAGTGTGAGCTCGGTTACTTCTTGGGGTTCATAGGTTTTATCAAGACCGAGAACCCCATAGGCTGCCCGATGCAGAGCAGGCGAGAGGGAGTGACTAATGGGCGATCCCCAGACTTCTGCCCGTGATCTAGCAGTAGGCACCGTTTTCCTCGCTTTCGCGACACCAACTCAACCACTTATCTACCGCGACTAGGTGCTCCGCATACGTGTTAGAGAAAATGGTGTCACCCGTTCTCAAATCGATGGCCACAAAGTAGAGCCAATCGCCAACAGCGGGGTTGAGTGCCGCATCGATTGCTAGGTCCCCGGGCAGTGAAATTGGTCCAAGAGGTAACCCTGTGTGGTAATAAGTGTTGTAAGGATTGTCCGGGTCTGCCCGATCAGCATCGGTAGTCGAGACACTGTCATAAAGCCCGGTCCAATAGGTGACTGTCGCGTCAGATTGCAGCGCCATGCCGATATCGAGGCGGTTATTGAACACGCGCGAAGCCTTGTAAAAGTCTTCCTCCATACGTGCTTCACGCTGGACTAATGCCGCCATGGTGAGAATTTCGTGCCAACGCTCTGGTGGAACTTCTTTAGCTGTGAGCCGAGACTTTGTTTCGGCCACCATCCGAGCGATGATGTCCCCAGCACTGGTTCCTGGCTCAAACTGGTAGGTGGCCGGGAACAGGTAACCCTCCAGCGAATTAGCCGGGTTTGCTACCCCATAAACCGAAGGATCCGCTACTGCTTCCTGCAGGTCCTCTAACGAAACCGATGCTTTTTCCGCGATCGTCGCGAGTGCTCGTTCCATCGTGACGCCCTCGATGATCACAAATGAAATCTGAACACGATTCGATGGCTCGCGCAGAGCCTCGATCGCGCTTTGGGCAGACATTCCCGTGAGTAACTCATAGGTGCCCGGTTGAAACGTGATGGTCGCATCTTGGAGGAGGATTTCATACACCGACTCAAACGACGCCGTCACACCTTGGTCAAATAGCTTTCGGGCCACAACTTCACCAATATCACCCTGATCGACGACAATCTCAATCCCGGGCTGTGCCCCACTTCCTTCGAAGTCGAGAACTTCCTCCGCTGCAAAGTAGTTAACAATCCGGGTCCCGTATTCGTTCCAGAGCACCCAAACACCAGCCCCGCTGATGGCGAGAACAGCAATCGCAACCAAGGCAAAGATTCCCCGCCCGCCACCCTTGGGTGCGGGTGCATTACTGCGTCTTGCGCGACGGCTAAGTTGCCCGGCACCTCCGGTGTCGGAATCGCTGGGCAAAGTGTTGAAGATTCGATCGAAGTCTGCGTCGTTAGTCATCGGTTTCCACTCGTGGCTCTAGCGCGTGGCCTGGTGCCACCCCTTGAATTCTTTCCGAATCAAGCGCATGTTGCAAAAGAATAACAGCGGCCACCTGATCCACCACACTTCGTTGCTTTTTGGCAGACTTTCCTGCCTGACGCAAATCCCTGGTGGCCTGCACCGTGCTCAAACGCTCATCAATCATCCGGATGCTAACCCCTAGCGCTAATCCGAGCTCTTGGGCGAAGTCGTAGGCATCCTGAGTGGATGCGGTGTGGTTTCCGCTCAAGCTAAGAGGCTGACCCACCACACACTCAAGAATCTCTAATTCCACAGCGAGGAGCACAATCTCGCCAACAGCCGACTCACGAGCGAGCGTTGCCACGGGTGTGGCCAAGAGCCCCTCCCGGTCACAGCGGGCTATACCCACGCGGGCCTTGCCAACATCGATTCCCAGTCGAACCCCGATGCGCACTAGAGCGAATCCACCGCCTGGCGCAGTCCAACCAGGGCCTGCTCTAGCTGATCGCCATTGGGGCCACCACCTTGAGCAAGGGCCGGCTTCCCGCCCCCACCACCCCCGAGTGCTATCGAAGCTGCTTTCACCATGTTGCCTGCATGGGCACCCTGAGCTACGCCAGCGGCGTTGGCGGCCACGACAACCATGGCGCGACCCTCGAAGAGCGCTGTGAGCGCAACCACGCTGGGCTTGTCACCAACTCCGGATAACACTCCCTGAGCGATGCTTCGCAGGTCATCCGCAGAGCTAACACCGGGCACTGTGGCGATCACATGTGTGATGGACCCGGCCACGGCCTGAGCGATCAGCGAGGGCACAACAGCCTGAGACGCCTCTTGTTGGGTTTTCGCCACAGCCCGCTCCAGGTTCTTCACCTGAGCGACCAGATCTTCGACGCGTTGGGGTAATTCCTCGCGCGGGGTTTTCAGCAAGCTACTGAGTCGACGCATGATGGCTTTTTCGACTGAGAAGTCCGCCACAGCGGCCTGACCCACCAGCGCTTCAACACGGCGGGCGGTAGAGCTCACTGAAGATTCCCCGATGAGAGTAATCGCGCCAATCTGAGAGGAGCGCGCAACGTGGGTTCCGGCACACAGCTCTCTCGACCAGGGTCCACCGATATCGACCATGCGGACCACGTCGCCATATTTTTCGCCAAAGAGCGCCATCGCGCCTTGAGCTTTGGCTTCATCAACCGCGAGGATGCGGGTGGTGACCTCGACGTCTTCAAACACCGCCGTGTTAGCAATGCGGCCAATATCTTCTTGCGCACTGGGTGAGAGAGCCTGATTCCAGGAAAAATCGAGACGCAGGTAACCTGGACGATTCAGCGAACCTGCTTGGGTCGCGTGCGGGCCTAACGTGTCCCGCAATGCAGCGTGAATCAGGTGGGTTGCAGAGTGCGCCCTCGCCCCCTCGGCTCGGGTTTCACGATCAACACGTGCGTGCACAGTTTTCCCAACCGCAATTTCACCTGCGGTTATCTCAACGGTGTGACTAATCAGGCCCGGCACCGGCTTTTGAACATCGAGGATGGTCCCTGAGAAGCCTTCGCCTTCTAACATTCCCTTATCCGCTACCTGACCGCCAGATTCTGCGTAGAGAGGTGTTTGGGCAAGGATCACCTCTATGACAGAGCCAGTGCTGGCGGATGTTCGAGATTCGCCATCGACCAAAATTCCGAGCACTGTGGAATCAAGATCGAGTTGGTCATAACCGCAGAAGACGGTTTCGCCGTGAGCTCGAAAAGAACCATACACACTGACATCCGCACGCATCGACTTTTTTGACTTGGCATCGGTCTTGGCGCGATCGCGCTGTTGAAGCATGAGCGCATCGAAATTTTCGCGATCCACCGCCAGCCCAGATTCTTCGGCGATCTCCAGCGTGAGGTCTATCGGAAAACCGTAGGTGTCATGGAGCAAAAAGGCCGTCTCGCCAGACAGCGTCTGGGCGCCGGAGGTTTTTGTGTCCAAAACGGCGACATCCAAGATGGTGACCCCAGCATCTAAAGTCTTGAGGAAAGATTCCTCCTCCGCGGTGGCCAAAGCGCTAACCCGCGAAAACTCATCCTCAATTGCCGGATACGAAGGGGCCATCGCATGACGTGACGCATCGAAGAGTTCGGTGAAGCTAGCCTCATGAAAGCCGAGCAGACGCATCGAGCGAATACTGCGGCGAAGCAAACGTCGCAACACGTAGCCTCGCCCCTCATTGGCCGGAACCACGCCGTCGGTCATCAACATCAGCGAAGAGCGAATGTGGTCTGCGATGACGCGCAGACGAACATCATCTTCGTGATCAGCGCCATAAGAGCGGCCAGAAAGCTCGGCAGCTCTATCCAATACGGGGCGAACCTGGTCGATCTCATACATGTTGGCTACGCCCTGTTTTAAGAAAGCGACGCGCTCCATACCCATGCCCGTGTCAATGTTCTTTTGCGGCAGCTCCCCCACGATGTCGAAGTCAACTTTTGATCGAACATTGTCGATCAGATACTGCATAAAAACGAGGTTCCAGATCTCTATGTAACGGGTGTCATCGACTGCCGGCCCACCGTTGGGACCGTATTCGGGTCCGCGGTCGAAATAGATTTCAGAGCAGGGACCGGCGGGGCCAGGCTGGCCGGTTGTCCAATAGTTGTCTTCTCGGCCCATGCGTTGGATGCGCTCTTGGGGAAGGTTCGCGATGCTCTTCCACAGCTTTTCAGCCTCGTCGTCATCCTCATAGACGGTGACCCACAAATCTTTTTCCGCGAAGCCGAGCCCACCTTGCGCCTCGGGTGCGGTCAATAGCTCCCAGGCGAATTCGATTGCACCCGCTTTGAAATAGTCCCCGAAAGAAAAATTACCGTTCATCTGGAAGAACGTGCCGTGCCTAGTGGTTTTACCCACTTCTTCAATATCAAGGGTACGAATGCATTTTTGAACACTGGTAGCGCGCGAATAGGGCGACGGAACAACACCGGTAAGGAAGGGGATGAAGGGCACCATGCCAGCGACGGTGAACATCAAAGTAGGGTCATCACTGACCAGCGAGGCAGAGGGCACGATGGTGTGTCCGCGGTCACCAAAAAAGGTTAACCAGCGACGTTGGATTTCAGCAGTTTCCATCTTGAGATTGCCGCCCTACGCGCGGTAGGAATCCTTGAAGCCAGCGCGAAAAGATTCCCAGGTGGCCATTACTTGAGCAAAGAGCTTTCGTCCCTCTGCGGTGTTACTAGCCACATGGGCCAGGATAAACCCTGCGATAACACCCGCTAGGGCAACAACGAATTTGCTCATGACGCTTCCTCTCGCCCCATCAGACTAGAACACTGGGTTTATGTGGTGGCAGGAAGGTTAGCTCCCTGCCACCACAGGAGAGCTATCGGGCTGCGTAATACTCGACGACGAGCTGAACTTCACAGGTCACGGGGACCTCCGAACGCTTCGGGCGACGAACCAAAACTGCTTGCAGCTTATCGATTTCCACCTCA
>LIAY01000088.1 GCA_001438965.1 Microbacteriaceae bacterium BACL25 MAG-120322-bin65
CGTAATCCATCGTGAGGTCACGGTTGTCATACCCGATGCAGACATACTCGGGATCCGAGCCTGACACCCAGTTTGCTAAGCGAGATACCGAGACAATATCGCTGTGCTGCTTGGCTTCATTGACCGTGATGTGAAAACCAGCGATATCAAGGTGGTTACCTTCATAGAGCACGGCATCTAGATAGTTTTCGCTTTCCCCACCGGGCAGAGTTCCCAAAATTAAATGCCGACCGTGAGGGGCTAAGAGAGTGATGGGGCCCTCGCCGTGACCCAACGAAGTGTCGATTACCGAAACAACAACACCTTGTCGGGAGCGGAAAATTTCGACATCAAAAGGAGTCGTCCTGCGGGATTCGACCATGAGCATCTGTGACTCACTCAGTGGAAGCAATAGCGCCTTAGTTTGTGGCCCTTGCTGGTCATTGGAAAATATTTCAAAGGAGGAGTCTTCCACGGTGTCAGGGGTCAGGCACGTAATTTCGGAATCTTCCGCCCACCCCAGAAGCCAGAGGTTCCAGGAATTGAGTGAGCGCAAAGAATTTGCCGTGGTCATGATGTCGTAGCCAAAGAGGGGGGCCGGATACAGGTCAGGGTTAAAAGTGGTTTTTTCTGTTCCTCCCTGGTCGACCCAATACAGGTCAGGAACTTTGAAGTAGTGCAGTGTTTCGTGCACCCAGAATGCCCACAACTCTTTCGACGGACGGAAATGAAAACTACCCGGGGCGAAGCCTCGAGAGATAGGGCCCTCGTCAGTGTCGAAAACCCCGGTTCCCGGTGGCCACAAATTGAATTCAGCGATGACTTCTTGTTCTCTGGGCAAAACAAACATCACGATGTCGACTCCGGTGAAATCAACAACGGGGTCAGCCGCAGCAAGAGCTTGCGTCCAAAAGAACGCCACCTTGTTCACATTGCTTTCGCTCCATTGGCTATTAGTTTGCTCCGCTTCCGACTGAGCAAACTCGCTGCTCTCACGCTCGAGGGTGATCCACTCGGGATAAATATCAAAGCTCAAATTCACTTTGCCGCGGGAATATGTCGCCAGCCAATCGCCATACATCTGCGTCGCGTAGGGCAGGAAAGACATCGGGTCACCGTCATCAGTGAGGTCGGGCCACTGGACAGGGATGACCGCCACATGATGATCACCATCGGCCAATCGATAAGCGTCAGTGGCCCTGGGAAATCCAGCGGTGGAGTCATTCCATTGGCGCCGCGGGTAGCTATCTTCTCGCAACATGCACGCCTCCACACCAGAATCAAGCGCAGCCCGAGGCAGTGCCTCTTCGGGTGTTGTCTTATCTGTGGCACACGTGGGTGAATAAGCCCGCACGACATAATCAGCGATCCTGGTCACCGGATCCACTTCGGGCGTATCGCAAGAGGGTTCAACCGGCGACGCCTCGGCATCCGCTGAATCAGCACTCGATAGTGCAGGATAATCTGCTGCGCCCGGATTGCCGTCGCGCGACGAACACCCGCTGGTAATCAGCAATAGCCCCACCGAAACAGCCGTGACAAAAATTTTCCACGTTGACACGGGAACACCTGCATTCTGTGAGGGCGAGGGGGCACCCTTAGGCAACATGCGTGGTTCAGACACGGGCTTTTTGCGGGACACAACTGCCCTCGTGGCAGAGCAATCCGTCTTGTGCACACGAATCACACACCACCATCTGAGTGCGGCAGGCCAGATTTGCACAGTTTTCCATGCGAGATGAGCCCACACCGCAGCTTGTGCAGCGACCGATTATTTCCGCATCAGGAGTGAAGGTGACGGCTTTGCGCCCATCGAAAACGGACAACGCGCCTTCCCAGAGCCCCGAGTCGCCAAAGGCCTGACCGTAACGAACGATGCCACCTTTCATTTGGTAGACCTCGCTAAAGCCGCGATTGATCATCATGGTCGAGAGAATCTCGCACCTAATACCCCCGGTGCAATAGGTAACCACGGGTTGGTCTTTGAGGTGGTCGTATTTTCCACTCTCGAGCTCGCGCACAAAATCATGCGAGGTGCTCACATCGGGAACAACGGCGTTTTTGAAACGACCAATTTGGGCTTCCCACTTGTTGCGGCCATCAAAAAAGGTGACCTCTTTTTGCTCAACAAGCTGGTGAAGCTCTTCGGGTGTGAGGTGAGCGCCGCCACCGAGCACACCGTTTTCATCAACGCTCACTTCGTGGGGCACGCCAAAGCCCACAAGTTCGTCGCGAACCTTCACCGAAAGCTTGGGAAAATCTGTGGCATCACGGCCTTCGCTCCATTTGAAGTCGATGTCTTTGAAGGGCGCATATTCGCGGGTTTTCCGCCAATATTTCTTGACGGCACCTAGTTCCCCACCCACGGTGCCATTGATGCCGTGTCCAGAAATAAGGATTCGACCGCCGAGGCCCAAAGATTCACACAGGTCCCGCTGCCATAACCGGATGGCTTCAGGGTCCACAAGCGGCGTGAAGGCGTAATAGAGCAAGACCTTATAGACAGCCATAACTACAGTTTAGAAGCCGACCCACGGTCAGTCACCCCATGACCTTCCCACCGAGACACATGATGGGATGAACGATTCGTCGCATTGCACTACTTCGCGCGTTGGCGCTCTACTCTGGTAGCAAGAGGAGATAGTCGTGAACACTACTGTTTTTGAGCGTCACCATGTTAGCCAGAGCGTCCTTGATAACGCTTTGTCGGCCTCGGTCAAGAAACCATTTTGGGTCGAAGACGCCGGAGTCGATTCATCACTCAGCGCGTTTAGCGGATCAGCCTCGTGTGATCTTGCCATCGTGGGTGCCGGATACACCGGATTATGGACCGCCATTGAAGCAAAGCGTCGACACCCCCACTGGCGAGTGATTGTTCTAGAGGCCAAAGATCCCGGCTGGGCTGCCTCGGGCAGAAATGGTGGCTTTGTCGAATCCACCCTCACCCACGGTGAGGCCAATGGAAAGCAGCGCTACCCGGACGAGTACGAGATTTTAGATCAGGCAGGCCTAGACAACCTCGATGCCATCGAAGCAGCAGTCAAGGAATACAGCTGGGATTGTGACTTTTGGCGAGTAGGTTCTCTCGCTGTCGCCATCGAGGAACACGAAGTGCCCTGGCTTCACGAGGCTGCTGATGGAGAGCGTGAAATTCTCCTTAGCGCCGATGAGGTTCGCTCTCGCGTGAATTCACCAACTTATTTAGGCGCAACGTTTGCGCCTAAAGACACCGCGATGGTGCACCCCGGCAAGCTGGCGCGCGAAATGCTGCGCACCGCCAAAGAGCTTGGCGTAGAAGTCTTCCGGGACTCACCGGTTAAAAACCTCACTGCAGCTAAAGAGAGTATTCGCCTCAGCCTGGACTCGGGCGTAGTTCAGGCGCTCAAGGTGGCGCTTGGCACCAATGCTTACCCCTCACTGCTTAAGCGCTTTCGCCTGCACACGATCCCCGTTTATGACTACGTCTTAATGACCGAGCCACTCACCCCAGCACAAAAAAAGGACATCGGCTGGAGCGGCCGCGAAGGGGTAGCGGATATGGCAAATCAATTCCACTACTACCGCATCACCGCCGATGACCGAATCCTCTTTGGCGGCTACGACGCGATTTACCACTTTGGTGGGAAAGTGCGAGCAAGCTATGAGGATCGATCCGGAAGCTACCTCAAGCTTGCCTCACACTTCTTTACCACCTTCCCCCAACTGGAGGGCACTCGCTTTAGCCACCGTTGGGCGGGAGCAATCGACACCTGCAGCCGTTTTAGTGCTTTTTTCGCCACCGCGCATGGGTCCCGCGTTGCCTACGCCGCAGGATTCACCGGGCTTGGCGTTGCCGCCACCCGGTTTGCTGCCGAAGTAATGCTGGACCAACTAGAAGGGGAGCGCACTTGGCGCACAGAACTTGGCATGGTGCGCTCACTGCCCACCCCGTTCCCACCCGAACCGCTGTGTTACCCAGCAGTTCAGATCACCAGAGCCGCCATAAATAGGGCAGATCACCACAAGGGGCGTCGCGGTGTGTTCCTGAAAACTCTCGATGGCCTCGGTTTGGGGTTTGATTCATGACCGATCTGATGGTGGATGCCCTCAGCCAGCAACTCACCTTTGAACCAGTCCCCGCAAACCAGGTCGTGGAGGGGTCCCCGCTCACCGGATTGTTCGAAGTCGACACATCACCAGCAGGCCAGTGGGGTGTGTGGGAAATGACCCCTGGAGCTATGAGAGATGTAGAAGATGATGAGTACTGCGTGGTGATTGCTGGGCGCGGCAGCGTCGAACGTCAGGTTATGGGCGAGCAGGTCATCCACGAACTTTCACCCGGTGTCGTGCTGCGCCTAGTTGAGGGCGAGCACACAATCTGGCGAGTGAGTGAGAGTCTGCGCAAGGTGTATTGGGTTCCTCAGAGTTAACCCCTGGTAGCGCGACACCCGGCTGGGCAAACGCCTAGCGAATAACGGGAACGTTCGCCCCGATAGAGGTAAACACTCCGGCATCAATAGTGATTTTTAGAGATACAGCCCAAAAGCCCGCTACGGCAGATCAGCCCAGGATGGCCCCTGGAAATCAGGCTCTAGACCCTTCCCTGGTGTCACGGTGGGAAGGCTTGAAAACGCTGCCAATCACACCTGCGCTTCTACACGGTGGGCAAATTTCGGCCTAAAAAACTTCGCGAGACGAAGCTTTTTTATCATGGTGAGCTGGCCTCCGCTCGAGACGCGCGAGCGGGGCCAGCCAGAGACCTAGTTGCTTTTCTCGTTCCACCGGGTTACACAAGCAACGAGGCCGACCAGTGCCACTAGCCCAGCAACAATCGGAACGAGAACGGCAAGACCAGAGGCTTGAGCATCCGAGGAATATCCCAAGGGGCTCAGCGAAAGAATGGTCACAACCTGAACCGCAATGGTTCCCAGGATTAACACCGCGCCTGCTCGTGCACGCGCTGAACCCTGCGTTAGCCAAGCAATCAGAATTGTCGTAACACCCAAAAGCACGAGGTTAATTCCCCACACCAGTTCCAGACCAGTGCCAATAGTGAGTTCGCCCGCAGAGGCATCCGGCCATGCAGAACTAGAGACTGTCTCAGCGCTGGCAGCATTACCCAGGCCCAAAAGTGTGAAAAGCACACCGTTAACGGTTACCCACAGCCGTGTATTAAGAAAACGCATTTTTTACCCCGTCCTTCGTGTCGTGTTGGTAGTAAGCGCCCTGGGGCGCAGATACCTGCCTCAAAAT
>LIAY01000089.1 GCA_001438965.1 Microbacteriaceae bacterium BACL25 MAG-120322-bin65
TCAGGTTTGCACCTTCAAGGTGCGCTCCGGTCAGGTTCGCCCCTTCAAGGTGCGCTCCGGTCAGGTTTGCACCTTCAAGGTGCGCTCCGGTCAGGTTTGCACCGCGAAAATCTGCGCCTTTAAGGTTCGCATTCTTCAGGTTAACTCCGGCCAGGTCGATGCCTGTGAGGTCTGCACCTTTCAGGTTCGCACCGCTTAGGTTGACTCCCGCCAGGCTCTTACCTTTCATATTCAGACCAGTAAGGATCGCGTACGTCAACATTGCACCGACGAAGTTGAAGCCAGCCAGGTCAAAATCCGGAACAGCCACACTGTGACCACTGTGCGCCAAAATCGCTTCCTGCGCGTTGGCGGCCAGGACGAATACCCCAAGGCCAGCGGCCAGAACGACAGCGATCGCGCCCAAGCCCGCCGTTAGGTGCGCTGGGGTCATCATAAAAGACGGTAACACTCAAGCCCGAAGGGGAACAACACCCCCAGCGGGGCCCGGTGCGCAACCTCGGCTAACTTGGCATGCGGGCACAGCTAGCTCGAGCCGCTACCCTTGCCCCGCAGTATGGTTAGCTACCGCGCTAACTTGCTAAACAGCAGAGGATTCGTACGCTGGCGGATGTGTCCTGAATGGCTGCCTTGTTAGCTATCTAGATGAGGCTGTGCATGAAAACTTTTACCCAACCCGGCGACTTTCCCCTGACCGACACATGGTCCTATCTCAACGCGGCTAACGTCGCGCTCATGCCCATGAGCGCGACCAGGGTCATGACCGACTGGCAGACTGATGTCGCCCAAAACGGCAGCAATAACTTCAATGATCACGCCGAGGACACCGCATTTGATGGCCTGCGGGAACAAGGAGCCAAACTTTTTGGTTGTCGTCAAGAAGACATTGCCGGGGGCTCAAGCTGTAGCGAACTGCTCGGGTCCTTGGCCTGGGCCATCATGCCGCAACAGCATGAAAATGTCGTCAGTACCAGCATCGCCTTCCCCAGCACCGTCTACCCCTTCACCCGTGTGTCTCACCACACTGGCTGTGAAATTCGGTTGGCACAGGGCAATAACGGATATACCAGCTTTGATGAAATCGTGAAAAATATTGATCACAATACGTCCATCGTGTCGATTTCACACGCCGAGTACACCGGTGGACAGTTGTATGACTTGACGGCGTTGGCGGAAGTGGCGCACGCTCACGGCGCTCTGTTGATTGTGGATGCCACGCAGTCGGCGGGCGCAATCCCTATCGATGCCCCATCCACTGGTGCCGACGCCATCATTGCCGGAGGTTACAAGTGGTTGTGCGGGCCCTTCGGCGCTGCGGTCATGTATCTGGCGCCGCACCTGCAGAACACTCTGGAACCAGGTTTTGTCGGCTTCCGGAGCCATAAGGACATGTGGGACTTGAGTCCTGAACGTCTTGACTACCCCGAGACGGCTAAAAGGTTTGAATCGAGCACGATGGCCTTTGGCTGCATTAAAGGGCTAGAAAAGTCGATTGAATACCTTACGAAGATCGGCATTACGCAGATTTATAACCACAACATCGGGTTAGCCGATCGCCTCATAGAGGGGCTTAGCAGCCTTGATGTGGAGGTCGTGTCGCCGCTAAATCTATCGGAGCGGACTTCGATCGTCACGTGCAAGGTGAGGGGACATGACCCTCTAGAGGTCGTTCGAAGCCTCAAAGAGCGTCACGTAGTCGCTCACAAGCGTCAAGATTTCCTGAGGTTCTCGCCCCATGTGTATAACAACGAAGCCGATGTTGATCGGGCCGTCTCAGAGCTTCGTTTGTTGCTCACCACCGGCCGGTAGCACATCGCGCGCACAGCACACGGTCAGAGCACACACCGCCTGCGGCTCCCCGCACAATATGGTCTTTTCGGGAGAAAGCTCCGTCTTTGCAAAACGGAGCGCGACCCACGTGATCGATTACGTCCCGAGGGTGTCCATCAGAAAACCGAAGAACTTTGCGGCATCAGCGTGCATCGCAACATGTGCGTTAGGGGCGTCGAGCCCTCTCCCCCTCAGATCAAACACCGTCCGGCCGTATGTCAGGCTGCCCACAACCTCCACCGCAGCGTGGCAGTGGACTAATTCGACGACTGTTGGGTCGACAAGGTAAGCAATGCACAATGCGTCGTGCACTGGCGCGGTTGCCTGGGTATCCATGGGTTGCGTTTCGGTGTAGCCAGCGATTCTGTCTCGAATAAAAGAGGCCGCAGCTTTGGCGGCTGGTCGCCCGGTTGACTCCAGCTCCTCCGCCTGACTAAGGGAAACATACGCTTGATGAGTTGCGTCCAGAGGCATAATTGTCAATCGCTCAAAGCCCGCTTGGAACACAACGTCGGCAGCCACCGGGTCATGCCAGATGTTAGCTTCCGCACTAGGGGTGACGTTCCCAATCGCATGCCCTCCGCCCATGATTACCACCTCTTCGACGGCGTTGATGATTGTTGGATCAGCGGCGAGCGCTGAAGCGATGTTGCTCAAGGGTCCGACCGGAACCAAGGTCACCCTGTCGGTAGTGTTCCTCAGGAAATCCACAAGCCACTCGACAGCCGGCGTAGTTTCATGCGTCCTTGCCGAATCAGGAATCGCAAGCTTCTCTGCGTGAATTTTGCCGCGGCTGCGGTCAGTACCGGGTCGTGGGTGATGAGCAATCGGGGCAAAAGGGCCTGCGGAGCCTCGGTAGACCGGCACCCCGCGGTGACCAACGTGATCAAGAACTCTGAGCGTGTTGGCGGTGGTCAATTCGATGTCTAAGTTCCCCCAGACCGTGGTGCACGCTAAAAGGTCGATATCTGCGTGAAGGGCCGCGAGCATAATGGCGACCGCATCGTCGCTCCCTGTGTCTACGTCAAGAATAATTTTTCTCATCTGTGTGTTCCTTCCGCTCCCGAGGACAACACTGTCCTGCGGCATCCAGTGTCCCATTTTTCGTGCATTTCTTGATACCGCCCGCACTCTGGGTGGGAAGCATTCCCAAAAACGCTGCTGCTATTAGGGGTTTACTCAGTGAAGCCCGTGAGTGCGACTTGCAAACCGGAAAACAGTGGGAGCCAGCCAACTGCGCAGGTGGCATCGACTCCTATCACAAAGTTAGGAAAAAATGACCGCCGCGCTCTAAAAAGATTGTTTATGCGCACATGAGCAAATGGTCGCTCGGGTGTTGGCGCAGGGTAGGGTTTCTCCAAACGTACTTTCGGCAGGTGTAAGTCTGGTCGGGGAGAAAATCGATGGAGATTACCGTTCTTGGTGGCTACGGCGTCGGCAAGACGATGTACCTCGAGCGATATCCCGAGTCGGGGGAAACTGTCACCGGTGGCGAATACCGCGAAGGCCCAGGTGGCAAGGCGTCCAATCAGGCCATTCAGATTCGTAGGCTCGGAGTCGCAGCCAATCTCATCACTGCTGTAGGCACAGACTCGGGCGCGGCTCTTGGCCACGACCTGTGGTTAGCCGAAGGTGTCAACACGGACGGAGTGGTCGTCGTAGACGCACCGACCATGGTGGGTTTTATTTCTGTGGACAGCAACGGTGATAACCGCATCGCCATCGCACCAGGTGCTTTGGCACACATGACGGTCGCCAATGTGGAAAGTCTCTATCCGGTCATCGATCGTTCGGCCGCTTTGGTGGTGTCCTTCGAGCTGAACCCGCTCGTCGGGTTTGAGGCGATCCGCCATGCGCGTCAGCAGGGCATCACGACTGTGTGTAATCCAGCTCCAGCAACTGAGATTCCGGCGGATGTTCTGTCTTGCATCGATTATTTGGTGCCCAATCTTTTCGAAGCCACTCAAATAGTTCAGGCTCTCGGGGCGAACCTGCGAGAGCCTGCAGATATCGCACGCTACCTGCTCGGACGCGGTGTCGGCGCCGTCATCATCACCCTGGGCGCAAACGGTGTGTATCTAGATAGCGGGCTAGGCGGAGCGTTTTTACCGGCGGTCCCGGCCAAAAAAGTTGTCGACACCACGGGCGCGGGCGACAGCTTTGTCGGAGCCCTCGCGAGCGCACTGGTGCAAGGCGCACAGTTGCCCGAAGCAGTGACCCACGCAATGCGAGTTGCCGCGGTGACGGTGGAGGGGGCCGAGGTGGTTCCTTCCTTGCCCTACGCGGAAAGCCTGATGGAGAAAAGTGGTATCGGGTATGACTAAATCTTGGAACCACCAGAACGTGGCCAGTGCCATACAGCACACCCTCATTGGCACCACAGTGACGCGTGAGCAGGTTGTGGCTCACGCCCACGAATGCCTCGAATATGGCTTCCAAGCCGCCATGGTTCAGGGGAGCTGGGTCGATGTGGTGGCCGCGGAGCTATCTGGCACGAGTGTCCAGGTTGCCTCGGCGCTTGATTTCCCCCAAGTCGGTTTGATGACTTCTGCAGGCAAGGCCGCCGAGGCGGCGGAACTGGTGCGACGTGGCGCTCAGCAGATCGACATTGGCGTTCAAATTGGATGGCTTAAGAGCGGGATGTATGACGAGTTCGCTGCGGACATCCGGGGAGTTGTGGAAGCGGCTGGGGTTCCCATCAAAGTCATGTTAGAGCTCCCGTTGCTGAGCGACGAGCAACAGCTCATAGCGATTGAAGCGGCTCTGGGCGCCGGGGTGAAGTATCTGAAAAATGCCAGCAGTGGCGCCATTGAGACCGCAAATCCTGAGCGCATTTCCTTTCTCGTGTCGCATTGCCCCAGCGGGGTCGGGGTGAAGGCCTCCGGGGGTATCACTACTTTCAACCAGACAGTGGCCCTTCTTGAGGCGGGCGCGCAGATGGTCGGTACGAGTGCCGGAATCAGCATCGTCTCGGGCAATTCAGAATTAGGCGCGGTGTCGTACTGATGTCGCGCATATTAAGCTCCAGCCACTATGAGGCGGGTTACCCCGGGAAGAATTTCCGTTCCGGGATCGCTCTGTCTCGAGTGGGTGGCGCTACCCCAGTTGGGGTGGCAAATTCGGCAGGCGCACAAGGCTCTTTCGAGAGCCCGACGCGCATGCCCAAGTGTGGCTGCAACGCAGCAGTCACATCCACATTGCAGTACGAAAGGACTAGGCATGAGTAACACCTCAGCGGCCCCTAAAAAAGGCCGGAGTTCTGGAGCGAAAGTATCGACGACTCTCTTAGTGACGATTATCCCCGTCACAG
>LIAY01000090.1 GCA_001438965.1 Microbacteriaceae bacterium BACL25 MAG-120322-bin65
CGCTCTCCTTGAGGGCCGAATTGACGACTGCGTCGATATCGCTAAAAAACAGGTGCGCGATGGGGCTCACCTACTCGATGTGTGTGTGGACTATGTCGGTCGGGACGGGGTTGCTGACATTAAAGAAATCGTGAGCCGATTAGCCCAGGCTTCAACCTTGCCCCTCGTGATTGATTCGACCGAGCCTGCCGTCATCAAAGCGGGGATGGAGCTCATCGGTGGCAGACCGGTAGTCAATTCAGTCAACTTTGAAGATGGAGAAGGTGAAGGGTCCCGGTTTGGCACGGTCATGCCTTTGGTTAAAGAACACGGCGCCGCCGTGATCGCTTTGACCATCGATGAACAAGGTCAAGCCAGAACCAGAGAGGACAAGGTCCGCATCGCCAGCAGGCTCATCGACACGCTGATGAACGAGTGGGGCCTACATGTTGATGACATCATCGTTGATACCCTCACTTTTCCCATCGCTACAGGACAAGAAGAAACCAGACGCGATGCGATTGAGACAATTTCTGCAATATCCGAAATAACGGCTAAGTATCCGGGAGTCCACACCACTCTCGGTGTTTCCAACGTCTCCTTTGGGCTAAATCCAGCATCCCGGGCAGTGTTGAATTCGGTCTTTCTTCATGAAGCATCAGAGGCCGGTCTCGACACCGCCATTATTGACGCGGCAAAAATCATGCCTCTTGCGAGTATCCCGGAGGAGCAAAGGAAAGTCGCCCTCGATCTCATCTGGGATAAACGAGAATACGACGACGAGGGGGATCTCACCTACGATCCCCTCGCTCGCATGCTGGAAATCTTCGACGGCGTTGATTCCGCTGCACTCAAAGACCAGCGCCAAGCTGAACTTCAGGCATTGCCAGTCACAGAACGTCTCGAGCGGCGCATTATCGATGGTGAGCCCAAAGGGTTAGAAGGCGACCTAGATCTGGCTCGCGCAGAAGGCTCCAGCGCCTTAGAGATTATCAACAACCACCTGTTGGCAGGTATGCAAGTGGTGGGAGCACGATTTGCGAGCGGGGAGATGCAGTTGCCTTTTGTTCTCCAATCCGCTGAAGTGATGAAAGCAGCCGTTGCTCTACTTGAACCCCACATGGAGAAAACCAGTGAGGCCGGCAAGGGCACCATGGTTTTGGCCACTGTTCGCGGTGACGTTCACGATATCGGCAAGAACTTGGTCGACATCATCGTGACCAATAACGGCTACGACGTGGTCAACATTGGAATCAAGAAGACCATCAACGAGATCATTCAAGCGGCCGAGGACCATAAAGCCGACGTGATCGGCATGAGCGGTCTCTTAGTTAAGTCGACCGTGGTGATGAAAGAGAACCTGCAAGAGCTCACTAACCGTGGGCTAGCTAAACGTTGGCCCATAATCCTTGGCGGTGCCGCTCTCACCAGAGCTTATGTGGAAGAAGACCTTGCGGGACTATTCCCGGGGGTCGTGCGCTACGCAAAGGACGCCTTTGAAGGCCTCGATTTGATGGATCCTTTGGTGGCGATCTCGCGTGGTGCCAACCCAGATGAAGTTGGATTGCCTCCGCTGAAGAAACGTATCTATCCCAAGAGCCAGCTTCAGGTTACGGAACCTGAAAACATGCCTGAGCGTTCCGAGGTCGCGCTCGATAACGCCGTTCCCTCACCGCCGTTTTGGGGAACGCGCATTGTTAAAGGTTTTGCCCTGTCTGACTACGCTGCATTTCTCGATGAGCGCGCCACTTTTATGGGGCAATGGGGACTAAAGCCAGGTCGTGGTGAAAACGGCGCAACCTATGAAGAGCTTGTTGCCACCGAAGGAAAGCCTCGTTTGCGCTATTGGCTCGATCGTTTGCTTTCGGAAAAAGCTATGGATCCAGCGGTGGTCTATGGATACTTCCCCGTAATATCCAAGGGCGACACCATTACGATCTTGCACCACGGCAACGACTCAGAAGGAATTATGGGAACACCAGGCCTCCTCGCGCCCGACGGTGGGTCCGAGGGAACGATCGGAACGGAGAGATTGAGCTTCACCTTTCCGCGGCAACGACGTGATCGCCACCTCTGTCTTGCAGATTTTGTGAAGTCATCAGATTCCGGTCAGGTCGACGTCATGGCCTTCCAGCTGGTAACTGCTGGGGCCAAAATTGACGCTTTCGCTAGGACCCTTTTCGAGGGTGACTCTTACCGTGACTACCTCGAGCTCAACGGTCTTGCTATGCAACTAACCGAAGCTCTGGCGGAATACTGGCACTCTCAGATTCGCAGCGAATGGGGCTTTGGGGCGCAAGAGCCACGTGAGCTTTCTGACATTCTGGGTGTCAAATACCGCGGTGCCAGGTTTTCTCTTGGCTACCCGGCGTGCCCCGAAATGGAGGATCGGAAAAAAGTTGTGGAATTGCTCCGGCCAGAACGCATTGGTGTGGAATTGTCGGAAGAACTACAACTCCACCCGGAACAGTCCACCGACGCTTTTGTCTTCCACCACCCTGAGGCCAAATACTTCTCGGTTTAGTAGGTGCGTTCATACGCACGCCGCAGAGCACTCATGGCAGGTTTGGCCACCAGAACGAGCGTGACCACCGTGGTGATGGCTCGAACGGTGTCCCACGTGAGCGTAGAGGTTGAGAGGCTATAAACCAGCCAACGCAGGACATTTTCACCAAGCCCTCCCCCCTCCACCAAAGACAGTGTGGTCGAAGGCCCCACGGCAATGGGCCAAAACCAGAGATTCATCACTAGGCCGAAGACATACGATGCGAGCACCCCATAAAGGGCAAGCATTCCCACTTCCAGCCGGGACTCTCGGGCGCGATTCGTCGCTGAAATTCGCGGCAACAGCCCGGCGCCGGCGCCCACCCAACCAACCATCAGCATCTGAAATGCACTCCAGGGTCCAAAACCTCCCCAGACCAGCGAGGACAGCGCAATCGAAAGCATCCCCACCACAAAGCCCAATCGAGCTCCTAACGCCCGGCCTGCCAAGATCACCACCACAAAGACAAGTTCAAAACCACCAAGGCCAGCCGAAAGAACGCGAGCGGAGGCTGCCAGAGCGCTCAACACCCCCACCAGTGCGATAACGGTGGTGTTGCCAAGGCTGTGATCAAGAACCAGCGATAACAACACGATAAGAAGCGGCATCGCCACCAGTGATGTCACTATGGCCCCATCCAAGGCAAGGCCACCTGAACTAGCAAGCAGTGGCCAGGCCAACACGGCCCCTGCGCCAAGACTTGTGCTCACCACGACAAGACGGCTCCAGAGATCAGGCATCAGAATCTGCCTCATGAGCTGACTCCCAGTTCATAACGAGACAGAACGCCACCCGAGAGCATAAGCACTCGGTGGTGCGCGGTGGCAGCTATGGCTTCATCGTGGGTTGCCATCACAATGGCAGTGCCGGTCTCGCGCACACATTCCATTACCTCGCCAAGGGCCAAACACGCCGCTTCATCAAGTCCACGGGTGGGTTCATCCAGTAAAAGCACACGAGGTTTTCTAGAGAGCTGGATGGCGATAGCCAAAGCGGTTTGTTGACCTCTCGAAAGGTCTCTGGGATGAGTTGCTGCCATGCGAGCCATGACTTCGCCTCGCCAGGAGCCCGGAAGAATGGATTCCAACGTTGTCTGGGTAAACCCTCGGGGCGCTCTCGCGGCACGATCTGCCAGTCGAAGTTCGTCCTCCACACTGGTGGTTAAGAAGAGCTCGCCTGCCTCACCTGGCACAAGAGCACATTCAGGCTCAGGCCCAAGGTGGGAGGACGCCAACGCCTCAAGAAGGGTTGTCTTGCCAGAACCGTTATCACCGACGATCACCACAGTCTCACCGCGGTGAACCGACAGGCTCACTTCATCTATTACGACAGTGTCGCCAAAGGTAACGCTGATGGCCTCTGATCGAAAAACTTCATCCGGATCAACTCTGGCCACCGGGATTCGCTCGGGAAAGGACAGAGATGGCGGAGTGAAAGCCCCGGGGGTTATCCCCTGTGCATGAAGCGTCACTATTGTGGCCCCAAAATCGTGCGCCTCGCGGTGACCGTGATCGGTCATGACCACGCTCGCGCCATGGGTATCGCAATAGTTCTGAAGCGACGACACAATGTCACGTCGTTTGCCTAAGCTCAAGGCGCCCAAGGGCTCATCCACGAGCAAAAGCCGCGGGGACGTGCTGGTCACTGCGGCAAGGGCAACCTGGAGAGCCTCACCAGAGGATAAAACCCCTGGATGGCGACTGGCCAAGTGCTCAATTCCCCAGTACTGCAGAGCCAACATCGCAACTTCACGCGCAGCGTGACGGTCTTCCCCACCGATAATGCTCCCCAGCGCTACTTCATCCAGCACAGTGGCGGTCAAAAACAGGCTCTGTGGGTCATGGGGAATATAGGCAACCTCGTGCGGGGCGTAGGAAGAGGAAAACTTCCCGGTATACGCCACGGTGCGGGGGTGATGGAGTGTTCCAGCCAACACCTCAAGCAACGTGGTCTTGCCGCTTCCTGTTGCCCCAGTGAGCACACATCGCGCACCGGTTGGAATGTGCCAGGACACAGTGGCTATCCCCCGCTCTGGAATTCCAAACCCTTCCCAGACCACACCCTCTAGCGGGGGCTGGCGTCGTTGGGTGGAACCAGTACTGACACTTTGCTGGTCGGGACTAAGCCCTCGGATCTGTAGCGCCCGAGCAATGCCCGTTGCGCGCTCAAGCGTTTTTTCTAATACCGGAACCACAATTGCCCGTCCAGGCTTCACCCCTCGGCGCAACGCCGAAGATCGAGTGTGGCGCACCACCTCGAGCACAAAGGGAAGACTGGAAAGTGCTATGGCGAAAGCCAACACCAGGTGCCTGCCCGCACGCAGCCGGGGAACCAGGAGCACCAAAGATCTAGGATCCCATAACGCAACCAATACCCCCACAGCCAAGATGACCCCAGCAAAGGGCAGGGCTGATAGTGCCGCAGCTGCTAAACCTTCTAGCGATACCGGCCCAAACAGAACGATATGAGAAAAGGGTCCGCCCAAGTTCACACGCGGAATCGACCACAACGGGGTCTCTCCTGAGCCAGCACCGCCAAAAACAATCCGATAGAGCACGCGGATAGCGACAAAAGCCGC
>LIAY01000091.1 GCA_001438965.1 Microbacteriaceae bacterium BACL25 MAG-120322-bin65
CATCGCCAATAGCGCTTTGATTGATTCCTCCGGAACAGTGTGATCAATATCAGTTAGTAATAGAAATTTGCCTGTTGCCTCAAAGGCCCCAATGTTCCTAGCTGCATCCTGATTCCACGGTTTGTCCTTGTCGATCCGGAAGACAGAAAGAGGAAGAGCCTTGAACCCAACAACAACTTCGGCCGCTGGGTCGGATGGAGAAGCGTCATCAATGACAAGAATTTCGCACTGTTTCAAAACAGCAGGATCAAATTTTCCGAATTGCTCCACCTGATAACGGAGCATCTTCGGATTCGAATAATAGGCAAAGACGATCGAGATCTTTGGCGACACTATTTCACTCCGCATCTGGCTGGCACGCTGCTTAACTTATCGTGATTCACGCCCTGGCGCACAGGGCAGAAATCATCGAATGACTAAGCTGTTGGTCCTGGGGTCGGAGACTATTGCGAAGGTGTGAAGAATGAAGATTTTGGTTACCGGTGGAGCTGGTTTTATTGGATCCAACTTCGTCCGCATGGCTTTGTCTGATCGGTTACCGGGACTAGAGGGATGCGAGATCACGGTCTTCGACGCTCTCACCTACTCAGGTACGATGACCAATCTTGACGCCGTGAAAGATTCGGAAAACTTTGCATTTATTCAGGGAGACATTCGGGACACCAAAGAGGTAACCGCTGCTTTGCCCGGCCACGATGCCATCGTTCATTTCGCTGCCGAGAGCCACGTCGACCGATCAGTTACTGATTCACGCATTTTTGTCGAGACTAACGTCGTGGGCACCCAGACACTGCTAGACCAAGCCCTCGTTTGCGGAATTAGTCGCTTCGTTCATATCTCCACAGACGAGGTTTATGGCAGTATCGACGAGGGTTCCTGGGACGAACAACAGGCCCTTTTGCCCAACTCCCCCTATTCAGCCAGTAAAGCCGCGAGCGATCTACTGGTGCGAAGCTACCATGTGACCCACGGGCTCAACACCTCGATCACCCGTTGCAGTAACAACTATGGAACACACCATTTTCCTGAAAAAGTCATTCCTTTGTTTGTGACTAACCTTCTCGATGGGAAAAAAGTCCCACTCTACGGGGATGGCCAAAACGTTCGAGACTGGCTCCATGTTGATGACCACTGCCGTGGCATCGCACTGGTGCTCAACAATGGGCGAGCTGGAGAGGTCTACAACATCGGTGGCGGAACTGAATTATCGAACTCGGATCTCACTCACCTCTTGCTCGAAGCAACCGGAAGGGATGAATCCTTTATCACCCACGTGGCGGATCGAAAGGGCCATGATCGCCGCTACAGCGTTGATATCACCAAAATTTCTCAAGAGCTGGGATACGCCCCACAGGTAGGGTTCGAAGAGGGTTTGGCGGATGCCGTCCAGTGGTATCGAGATCACCGCTGGTGGTGGGAACCGCTTAAGGAAGCTAGCGGACTATGACACGTGTTCTTGTCATAGGTGCCGGCGGAATGCTCGGCCAGGACCTAGTGGACGTGCTCAGCCCGGTCAGTGCCCGGGGACTCAATCGCGCAGATTTGGACATTACCAACCAAAGCGCTGTGTTAGAGGCGTGCGGAGGGTTTGATGTCCTTGTGAACACAGCCGCGTACACCGCTGTTGATGATGCTGAATCAAACGAGGCTGTTGCGTTTTCTGTAAACGCAGAGGGTGCACGAAATGTGGCACTTGCCGCAAAGGCTCACCAAGCCCGACTAATCCACCTTTCTACGGATTACGTTTTCGATGGAGAAGCTACAACGCCCTACCCCGTGGACGCACCGACTAATCCGCGCTCGGTATATGGGGCATCAAAACTTGCTGGCGAGCAGGCAATTACCGCTGCCTACCCCGAGGGCTCCATCATCGCCAGAACTTCTTGGCTATATGGGCAACATGGCTCAAGCTTCCCCCGCACCATCTTGCAAGCAGGACTAAGTCGGGACCACCTCGATGTCGTTCGTGACCAAATGGGCCAGCCAACCTGGACGAGAGATGTTGCACACATGATCGGCGCTCTCATCACATCCCCCGTGACCCGCGGGATCTTTCACACCACCAACTCCGGACAGGCTTCTTGGTTTGATTTTGCTACGAAGCTTTTTAGGCTCGCTGGCTGGGATGACAAGCGAATTGCACCCACCACAACCTCAGAGTTCCCGAGACCAGCGCCGCGACCGGCCTGGTCTGTCCTGGATCATTCAGGTTGGGAAGCGCACAACCTCCCACTTCCCAGGAACTGGGAGGAAGCCTTAGAGGACGCATGGGAATCTGGCTTGTCCTCGTTGGCTGCCTCAGATAGCTCGCTATGAGAACCCCAACAAATATAGGTCAAGAATCGGTCATCCATAAAAATCTGGGGCTCGTAGTCGTTGGTTACGAATCAGAGGATGTGTGGGGAAGTTTTTTTGATTCCCTGAGATCCTCAAGTATTGTGCCCTCCGCCATAGTGATGGTAGAAAACTCTCCGGTGTTGCCAAATACAGACTCAGCACATGACCTAGAGCTGACAATTCTCCACCGCCCCGATAACCCTGGGTACGGAACTGCTGTGAACCTGGCTTTCACATCGTTACCAGCAAACATCACTGATGTGGTGGTGTGTAACCCGGATGTAACTTTGGACTCGCAGTGCCTGAGAAATTTGCTGGAGGCTTTTTCCACGCTCGATCGAACAGCGATTGTTGGACCCAAGGTTCTCACAACCAAAGGTGAGATTTATCCCTCGGCCCGGGCTATCCCCGGGATTCGAATCGGGATAGGCCACGCTGTGCTAGAAAAATTCTGGAAGGCTAACCCGTGGACTCAGCGCTATTTGGGCGGCTACCAAGGGATAGAACCGCGCGCTGTGGGTTGGCTATCGGGGTCTTTTTTTCTTGTTTCCAGGAAAGCTTTTGAGGAAGTCGGTGGCTTTGATGAAGGCTATTTCATGTTTTTTGAGGACGTTGATCTTTGTTTTCGACTGAAGCAAGCCGGCTATCGTTCGGTTTATGTTCCCGCCGCTAGCATCACGCATCTAGGCGCTCACTCCACTTCGGCGCACATGAGGAGCATGGTCATAGCCCACCACAAGAGCGCCGAGAAATTCCTCTCCAAACTTTATGCTGGCCCACTTTATGCTCCTCTGCGGGCTGTATTGCGCGCAGGCCTAAGGGTGCGGGCCCGTCTCGCCTCGTCTGCCTTCGCAAAAGATAAAAACTAGCGCGGAAGGCGCTTGTTGTTAACCAGATCAGCCTGAGCCTGCACGAAAGCAGCTAGATACTCTTCCACGCGAGGCGTCGAAACAGACAATATGCGCAGTGCCATAAGCCCCGCATTCTTTGCGCCACCAATGGACATCGTTGCAACCGGAACGCCTGCGGGCATCTGCACAATGGACAGTAGAGAGTCCATGCCTTCCAAACCGGCCAGAGGAATCGGAACCCCAATGACGGGCAAAGTGGTGAGGGCTGCAACCATACCGGGAAGATGAGCGGCGCCACCAGCACCAGCAATAACAACGCCAAAGCCTTCGGCCCGAGCGCCTTGGGCAAAATTAACCATTTTCTCTGGTGTGCGGTGGGCAGAAACAATTTCCGCAACAACCTCGACACCGGCGTCTTCCAAAATCTCGACTGCCTGTTTCATGACCGGCCAATCTGAATCAGACCCCATAATGACGGCAACTCGTGCGTTATTCATGTCCACCATCGTATCCAGCACTATCAAGAATCGCTCTTGCCTGGATGACGACTCCAAGTAGCTCGTGTGGGTCGTCTCCCACGACAGATAAGTGGCCGGCTTTTCTGCCTGGACGAGCTGGCTTTTGATACGAGTGTATTTTCACTTGAGGAAAATCTGCCAGTGTTTGTGAAGCGCGGGCAACGTTCACTTCGCCAAAAATATTTGCCATCACACCAGAATCAGAAATGAATGTTGTGTCCCCTAAAGGCAGATCTGCTACCGCTCTAAGGTGCTGCTCGAACTGACTAGTCCTGGATAATTCGGTGAAAATATGACCGGAGTTATGGGGTCGCATTGCCAATTCGTTGACCAGAATGCTGCCATCACGCGTCTCGAAAAGTTCGACGGCCAAGACGCCCACGACCCCCACTCCCTCGGCGATATCCGCCGCGATACGCTGTGACCTCGTTGCCCCAGAGGGCGACAGCCCAGGAGCCGGAGCTATCACTTCGGAACAAACGCCATCTCGCTGCCTGGTTTCAACTACGGGCCAGGACTTTAACTCACCACCCGGTCGCCTGGCGACGAGCTGTGCTAGTTCCCTCACGAAATCGACCTTTTCCTCGAGGAGAACTGGGCCTAGATCAAGCCAGTCACCAAAATCCGACCAGTCCGAAACAACGCGAACACCTTTCCCGTCATAACCGCCGACCGGAAGCTTTGCGATACAGGGGAACCCGCCCACTTCTACCAGGGCACTCTCTCGGTCGTGCTCGGAAGACGTAACAGACCACCGCGGTTGTGGTGCCCCGATTTTCTGGAGCGCACCGCGCATGACAATTTTGTCGTGGGTCAGGCTGAGAGCTTCAGGCGGCGGGTAAACGCGAATTCCCTGATCTCTCAAGGACACCAGGTGCCCTGTGGGAACATGCTCGTGATCAAAAGTAAGGGTATCTACGGAAGCGGCAAATTTCTGCAATTCGCCAAGGTCTCGGTAGTCGCCAACGTGAGTAACCGCAAGCGAGGCGGAAGAACCTTCCGCCTCGGCGAATACCGCAAGGTCAATGCCTAGATTAATCGCAGCGGGGATCATCATTCGAGCTAATTGCCCACCACCAATGACCCCAATTTTTACCATGCTTCGACCCTATTGGTGGAGATGATAGACATCCGAAGCACTCACCGTCGTTAGCTCCCCGGTTGGCCGTCTCACCATGAGGCTCCCCTGTCCGTCCAAAGACTCTGCCTTCCCCTGCCACGTATCCCCCGAAGCCGGAGCAACCACTACTTCACGCCCAATAGTCCCTAGTCGGGCGAGGACACATGACTTTATCTCCTCCGGAGAGGAGCTCCACATGAAAGTCATTCGCT
>LIAY01000092.1 GCA_001438965.1 Microbacteriaceae bacterium BACL25 MAG-120322-bin65
GGTGATGGCCAACCACGACACGCTCGCGCCTTTGGCGGAGTTTTATGGTGTTCCTTTTTGGTCCAAAGCTATTAATTCCCCCGCTGATCGGGAAGCTTTCGAGGATCACGTGCTGGCGATGGTGGCTAAGCACGATATCGAGTTAGTCGTACTGGCTCGATATATGCAGATTGTCAGCCCAAAGCTGTGTCAAGCGCTCGAGGGTCGGATGATTAACATTCATCACTCGTTTTTGCCAGGTTTCAAAGGCGCTAACCCTTATCGGCAGGCCCACCAGCGAGGCGTCAAACTCATCGGAGCAACAGCTCACTTTGTCACCACAGAACTTGATGAGGGCCCCATCATTGAGCAAAACGTGGTGCGCGTGGATCACGCACAATCACCACAAGCCCTCATTGCGATCGGGCAAGACGAAGAATCCAGAACACTCACCCAAGCAGTTCGCTGGTATGCCGAGCATCGTATTTTGCTCGATGGTGCTCGCACGATCATCTTTAAGTAAGTAACGCCCGCCATTATCTGGCGGGCGTTAGCTTAGGTTTTATCTCTTGGTATTAACCGCACTGGCACAGTTCTTCTGGCTTGAAGCCAGAAAGTGCCTCCTCAATGTGCTCTCCGCAGCCGGTCCAGGTGACCTTGCTGCAGCGGTTACAACTCGCGGGGCTGCACACGATGATTCTCCTTGGTTGGTAAGTGGTCAACGACGCCACCAGTATATACCCCTGGGGGTATTTAGGCTACTACCCCCGATAAGACTAAATCAGTCCGGACTAACTCAGGCGACTCGCCAAGTTGCTATCAAGCTTTGCCAAGAAGTCCTCGGTGGTAAGCCAGGTTTGGTCTTTACCCACGAGCATCGCGAGGTCTTTTGTCATCGCGCCCGCTTCCACGGTCTTGATGACAACATCTTCTAAAGTTTTGGCAAAATCGATGAGCTTCTGGTTGTCATCGAGTTTCCCACGGTGCATCAGGCCTCGGGTCCAGGCGAAAATTGACGCGATCGGATTGGTCGAGGTGGGGTTTCCCTTTTGGTGTTCGCGGTAGTGGCGGGTGACCGTGCCGTGTGCCGCCTCAGCTTCCACGATCTTGCCATCGGGGGAAGTCAGGACACTGGTCATCAAACCTAACGAGCCAAAGCCCTGAGCGACCGTGTCAGATTGAACATCACCGTCATAGTTCTTGGTGGCCCAGACATAACCACCCTCCCACTTCATCGCCGAGGCGACCATGTCATCAATGAGGCGGTGCTCATAGGTGATACCGGCTTCTTCGAATTTAGTTTTGAACTCAGCAAGATAGATTTCTTCAAAAAGGTCCTTGAAGCGGCCGTCATAAGCCTTCAAGATCGTGTTCTTAGTCGAGAGGTAGACGGGGTAGTTACGAGCAAGACCATAGTTCAGTGACGCTCTAGCGAAGTCGCGAATTGAGGCATCCAAGTTGTACATGGCCATGGCCACGCCACCACCGGGTGCATCAAAGACCTCAAAGCTCTGGGCTTCACTGCCATCCTCGGGCTGGAAGCTAATGGTGAGCTTGCCCGGTCGGTCAAAAACAAAGTCCGTTGCGCGGTATTGGTCCCCAAAGGCATGGCGGCCAATAATGATGGGCTTGTTCCAGCCTGGCACCAAGCGAGGAATGTTGGAAATAATGATGGGCTCGCGGAAAATAACGCCACCGAGGATGTTACGAATCGTTCCATTGGGGCTACGCCACATTTTCTTGAGGCCGAATTCTTCCACTCGGGCTTCATCAGGCGTGATGGTCGCACACTTAACGCCCACACCGTGCTTATTGATGGCATTGGCTGCGTCAATGGTGATCTGGTCATCGGTCTCATCACGCTTTTCGATGCTCAAGTCGTAATACTCAAGATCAATGTCGAGATAGGGGTGAATCAGCCTGTCCTTGATGAACTGCCAAATAATGCGCGTCATTTCATCGCCGTCAAGCTCCACGACAACGCCTTCGACCTTAATCTTTTCCACAATAATTCCCTTCGCTAACAGCACTTCACAATCCAGACTACGTCTGTTTGCGACCCTTACTAATATATCTTTACATAAAGATACCTCCCCATTGTTCACCTAGACGTTCTAACCTGGGTCGATGAATGGATTAGGACTCGAAGAACTCTCTGCCACCACCGCTCAAGCAGCGAACTCATTGGAGCTCCTGCCCGGTCAAGAGGAATTTGAAACTCCGGTGACCTACGTTCATGCCGATGCCTCACTGGATCACACCAATACCTGGAGTCGAGTCATCACCGATGACGGGCACGTCGTAGGGGTCATCAGAGCCCACTTCGATTCTGAGCACCCCGAGCCCGCACTGCGATGCTGCATCTGGCGCGTCAGCGTCGCAGCAAGTGCGCAGGGCAAAGGAGTGGGACGCTTCGCTACCGAGGCGGCCAGTGAAGAAGCCCGCAGCCGCGGTTTCGACACCCTCACCGTGGTGTGGTCGCCAGGAGATCAAGGCCCGGGCGAGTTCTTTCACCATTTAGGATTTGTTGACCAGGGGGTCACCGAATACGGCGACCAGATCGGCGCGCTTGGCCTTTAGTGGAAGAAGTGACGCTCACCGGTGGTGAACATCGCAATTCCAGCCGCTTCCGCTGCGGCGATAACTTCGCCATCACGAAGCGAGCCACCCGGTTGCACCACGGCACTCACACCGCCGGCAATCAACACTTCTAAACCATCAGCAAAAGGGAAAAACGCATCCGAGGCGGCAACACTGCCCGATGCTCGCGACCCTGCCCGCTCGACCGCCAATCGGCACGAATCCACCCGATTAACCTGGCCCATGCCAATACCCACGGTGGCGCGGCCACTACACAACACAATCGCATTAGATTTCACCGATCGCACTGCACGCCAGGCAAATTCCAAAGACTCCATCACCTCGGCCGATGGTTGGCTGCCCGCCACCAACTTCCAGCTAGATACTGGAGCGAAATGCTGGTCTGAGTCTTGAATGAGCACACCACCAGAAATATGGCGCCATTCACGATGGGGCGGGGTAAAGCCCTCCGGTAGAACCACAATGCGCAGGTTTTCTTTGCCAGAAAAGATTTCTAAAGCTTCTGCACTAAAGGAGGGCGCCACTACTACTTCGGTAAAAACCTCGGCAATAGAGCGCGCGGTATCAGCATCTATTTCTCGGTTAGTAGCCACAACGCCGCCAAAAGCAGAGAGAGAGTCACCGGCAAAAGCCATCTGATGTGCCTTGGCCAGCACCTCATGGGAACCAATGCCACAAGGGTTTTGGTGTTTGATAATCGCCACCGTGCTCGCGGTGTGGTCATAGGCTGCTCGAATCGCGGCCTCTGCGTCCAAATAATTGTTATAGGACATCTCTTTACCCTGGAGTACCCGGGCTTGAGCAAGACCTGGAGCAGAGGAGGGCCCCTCAAAAAGAGCAGCGCTCTGATGCGAGTTTTCGCCGTAGCGAAGCTCGCCCACCTTCAGCGCACTGTAACTGACCCGATTGCCGCCGCTCAGCCACTGCGAGACCGCAAGGTCATAGCGAGCGGTGTGTGCGAAAGCTTCTTCAGCAAACTCTCGACGCAGGCCAAGCGTCGTACCACCAGAGCGCAAGGCTTCAATCAGGGCACCGTAACGATCAGGGCTCACCACCACCGCGACGTGCGCGTGATTCTTAGCTGCGCCGCGCACCATGGCAGGTCCGCCAATATCGATGTTTTCAATAATGTCGGCCTCGCTAGCACCAGAGGCTACCGTTTCGACAAACGGATACAGATTGACAATGACTAACCCGAGCGCACTGGCACCCCAACCCGCCAGGGTTTCCACGTGCTCAGGCTTAGAAAGATCGGCCAAAATACCGCCATGGATGTGGGGGTGCAGTGTTTTCACGCGACCATCTAGCGCTTCAACAAAGCCGGTGACAGAACTCACATCGATGACATCGAGACCGGCCTCGCGCAATACACCAGCAGTGGAACCCGTGGAGACAATCTCGATGCCCTCAGCGTGCAGAGCGTGCCCCAGCTCCACCACACCAGTCTTGTCGCTCACAGAAACAAGCGCTCGGGTGGGCATGAGGCGTGGCGATTGGGTCATAAGTTTGATGTTCTTTCGGTTGTCTTTGGTGCACTTATCAGGGTGGCTAATACGTCAAGAAGGAGCTTTCGCTCCATGACCTTAATGCGCTCGTGCAACACCTCCTGAGTGTCGTTTTCTAGAATTGCAACGCGCTGCTGAGCCAGAATTTCCCCGGTGTCGATGCCGTCATCGACCAGGATCACCGATGCTCCGCTCTGGCTAACCCCGGCCGCTAACGCGTCAAGAACACCATGTGGACCAGGAAATTCGGGCAAAAAAGCAGGGTGAGTGTTAATAATGCGCCCCGCAAATCGGGTAACCAGATTCGGGGGCAACAATTTCATGAAACCGCTCAGCACAATCCACTCTGGTTGGTAGCTCGCTATCTCATCCCCCAGCGCAACACCCCAGGCATCACGGCCGGGATAGCTAGCCATCTGGCAGACAAACGTGTCCAGGTGGCGATTCGTTGCGTGGACAAGACCGGGCGCCTCGTTATCGGCGCCTACGGCCACTACTTCGGCCTCAATGCCCGATGTGGGAAGGTCACGCAGAAGCCCTTCGAGGTTGGTGCCACCGCCTGAAATGAGGACCACCAGGCGCGCTTTCACGCTCTCAGCTTAGCGAGAGCTCGCATTAGCGCTGCGGGCCAGACCACCGGAGAGCAAACCGAGTGCGACTCCAATAAAAACTTCTAGCCCCCACCACAGTGCAATCTGTCCAGGATCCGCGCCCACGATGGTAAAACGGCCAGGTCCCATGTGACCACCGGTTAGAGCTGCCAAGGCGGCGCCTAAAGCGGCGACAACAACACCAGCCCACAATGCCGCGGCAACCATATGAATGACCGGCTGGTGGAAAAAATCTGTTTCGCTCATATCGCGCCATAAGCCACCTCGCTGATCGCCTAGCAACCGGGATCGACTGGCAAGGCCCGCTACGAAAGCAACAACGGCGGGGATAGC
>LIAY01000093.1 GCA_001438965.1 Microbacteriaceae bacterium BACL25 MAG-120322-bin65
GGGGCCTTTGGGCGCCACCAGAATGACGTCAACGCCAGTGGGAGGTTTGATATAACCGAAGCGGATGTTGAAGCCGTGACCAAAAACAAGCGCTTTTCCATCGCTCAGGTTAGGGGCTACATCCTCTGAATAGAGGTGACGCTGATGCTGATCGGGAGCAAGGATAACGATGACATCGGCCCACTTGGTGGCCTCGGAGTTAGACATGACCTTAAAACCAGCTTCTTCAGCCTTGGCTTTAGAACCGGAGCCATCCTTGAGTGCCACGACAACTTCGACACCAGAGTCACGAAGGTTCTGCGCGTGGGCGTGCCCCTGTGAGCCATAGCCCACAACAGCTACCTTCTTGGATTGGATGATGCTGAGGTCTGCGTCGCTGTCGTACTTGATGTCAGTCACTTAGGTTGTTCTCCTTGAGATGGTGGTCCACTTGGTCAGTTTAGTTCTTGTTTATTCGATCAGAAATACTTTTGGAGCCCCGGCCAATAGCCAAAAGTCCAGACTGGGCAATTTCCTTGACGCCATAAGGCTCAAGAACTCGCAATAAAGCTCTCACTTTGGCGCTATCCCCGGTTACTTCAATGACTAGCGCATCAGTAACAACATCGACCACCCTGGCACGGAAAAGATTGGCCGCTTCAAGGATTTGTGACCGGGTTGAATTATCTACTCGAACCTTGATCAACATATGCTCGCGCAGAACTGATTGCTCAGGTTCCAATTCGACGATTTTGAGCACATTGATTAACTTGTTGAGCTGTTTGGTTACTTGCTCAAGTGGTAGGTCTTCAACATCGACTACCACGGTGATGCGAGAGATCCCGGGAACCTCAGTCTTCCCCACGGCTAAGGATTCAATATTGAATCCCCGGCGCGCAAACAAACCAGCAACCCTGGTCAGCAAACCAGGCTTGTCTTCAACTAACAGCGAAAGGACATGGCTCATGATTACTCATCATCCCATTCCGGCGCATGGTCTCTCGCGTATTCCACCTGCGAATTACCAACACCCTGGGGAACCATCGGCCACACCATGGAATCTTTACTGACAATGAAATCAATAACGACGGGGCGATCGTTGGTCTCTATTGCAAGCTTGATGGCCGGCTCAACTTCTTCCTTGGTTCGAACTCGAATTCCCAGAGCACCATATGCTTCGGCGAGTTTCACAAAGTCGGGAACCATGGCGGTGCCATGGCCGGTGTCCAGATCGGTAAAAGAATGCCTGCCGTCATAAAACAGTGACTGCCACTGGCGCACCATCCCCAACGAAGAGTTGTTGATAATGGCCACCTTGATGGGAATGTTGTTAATCGTGCAGGTGGCAAGCTCCTGATTGGTCATTTGGAAACAACCATCACCATCGATTGCCCAGACCAAACGATCAGGTTGGGCAACTTTGGCTCCCATCGCAGCGGGAACTGAATATCCCATCGTTCCTGCCCCGCCCGAGTTCAACCAGGCATTGGGACGCTCGTATTTGATGAACTGTGCGGACCACATTTGGTGTTGCCCGACACCGGCAGCATAAATAGCCTCCGGCCCCGACATTTCCCCGATTTTCTGAATCACCCATTGAGGCGATAACAGTCCATCATCTGGTTCGTCAAAACCTAACGGGTACTGCTCTTGCAGGAAATTCAGGCGCTCCCACCAACTGGAGTAATCCGGCGTAGACGTCTTGCTGGCTTTGTTGAAAGCGCTCAGTAAGTCACCTAAAACGTCCTTCACATCACCAACAATGGGCACCTCAGCATGCCGAATTTTTCCGATTTCAGCTGGGTCAATATCAACGTGTATAACTTGAGCGAGCGGAGCAAATTCACTGGGTTTTCCCGTGACACGATCATCGAATCGAGCCCCCAGGACCACCAGGAGATCCGACTCTTGCAGGGCTAAAACCGCTGGCACGGTTCCATGCATTCCCGGCATCCCCAGGTTCAACGGGCTGGAATCAGGGAATGCCCCTCTCGCCATCAAGGTGGTGACAACGGGAGCACCCACCTTATTAGCAAAGGCAGCCAATTCCTTGTGAGCGTCAGCTCGAATAGTGCCCCCGCCAACATAGAGAACTGGCTTTTTGGCGGCAGCAATCATTTCCGCAGCAACCTGAACCTGTTTTGCGTTTGCTTTCGTGACTGGGTGATATCCGGGCAGATCTATTTCTGGGGGCCAAATGAAGGGCGCGCTATTTTGTTGCGCATCCTTAGTTACATCGACCAACACCGGTCCCGGTCGCCCAGTTGTGGCAATGTGGACCGCTGCTGCGATCACTCCCGGGATTTCTTCCGGCTTGGTCACCAGGAACGAATGCTTCGTAATCGGCATGGTCACACCAGAGATGTCCACCTCTTGAAAAGCATCAGTACCCATCGAGTGGGAAAAAACTTGCCCCGTAATCGCGAGCAATGGCACCGAGTCCATGTGTGCATCAGCAATAGCGGTGACCAGGTTTGTGGCTCCGGGACCAGAGGTGGCAATGGCGACACCCAGTTTCCCGGATGACGCGGCATAGCCTTCGGCCGCATGACCGGCGCCTTGTTCGTGACGCACCAGAATGTGGCGAATCTTGTCCGCCGACATTAATTCGTCATAAAAAGGCATAATCGCACCGCCGGGCAAGCCAAAGACATCCTTGATGCCCAACATCTCGAGACTTCTCAAAATAGCGCCGGATCCCGTGAGGATCGGTGCTTTAGCCGCCAACTGAGCTTTGCGTTCTTGCTCAGGCGAAGGCTTAGGCGCTTCCGCCTCGGTTTCGTTTTGCATCACATCATCCATTGGTCTCATCCACTACATACGGTGCAACACAACTAGGGTGTTACAGGATTATCCGGTAACTGCTCCGCGTGCCGCTGACTGAACGAGCTTTTGGTACTTAGCCAACACGCCACGGGTGTACCGGGGAGGAAGCGGCTGCCAGTTGGTCTGGCGCGCTTTGAGTTCGTCGTCATCGACGAGTATGTCGAGTGTCCTGGATGGAATATCAACCCGAATGAGGTCCCCATCCCTCACAAAGGCAATAGGTCCTGCATCTACTGCTTCGGGAGCGATATGGCCAATACACAGACCGGTTGTGCCGCCTGAGAATCGACCGTCCGTCAACAGTAATACATCTTTACCCAAGCCCGCACCCTTAATGGCTGCGGTGATGGCCAGCATCTCCCGCATACCGGGTCCACCCTTCGGCCCTTCATAGCGAATCACCACCACATCGCCAGCTTTAATCTCACCCTCAGTAAGAGCATCCATGGCGGCGCGCTCGCGCTCAAAAACTCGGGCAGGGCCCTCGAATTTTGCCGCATCAAAGCCCGCAGTTTTTACTACCGCACCCTCCGGAGCGAAAGACCCCGTCAAGATCGTCAAACCACCAGTTGCATGAATGGGGTTATCTAGAGTTCGAAGAACATCACCATCCAGACCATCCAGGTTCATCGCTTCCAGATTTTCCGCCATGGTCTTACCTGTGACAGTCATGACATCGCCATGCATGAGCCCGGCTTCGACCAGCGCTTTCATCAATACGGGCACGCCCCCGCGCCGGTCAACATCGTTCATGACATATTTTCCAAAAGGCTTGAGGTCGCCGATGTGGGGCACTTTGTCACCAATACGGTTGAAATCATCCAGAGATAATTCCACCTCGGCCTCATGGGCAATCGCCAGCAGATGCAAAACGACGTTGGTCGAACCACCCAATGCCATCGCCACTGCAATGGCATTTTCAAAGGCATCCTTAGTCAGGATGGTTCGAGCAGTTATCCCCTGGCGCAACATTTCCACCACTGCCTGACCTGAGCGGTGGGAGTACATGTCCCGCCGACGGTCGTAGGAAGCAGGAGATGCGGACCCAGGGAGGCTGAGGCCCAAAGCTTCAGCAACGCTTGCCATGGTGTTGGCGGTATACATACCGCCACACGCGCCCTCACCAGGAGCGAAAGCACATTCAATTCGGTGGGCATCTTCGCGAGACATCTTGCCTGCCTTTACGGCCCCAACCGCTTCAAAAGAATCGATGATGGTGATGTCTTTTTCGGTGCCATCCGAGAGTTTGACCCAACCTGGCGCGATAGAACCGCCATATAAGAAAACAGAAGCCAAATCCAACCTCGCTGCGGCCATCAGCATTCCAGGAATCGACTTATCGCAGCCAGCCAAAAGAACTGAGCCGTCTAACCTTTCTGCCTGCATCACAGTCTCAACAGAATCAGCAATCACCTCGCGGCTCACCAGTGAAAAGTGCATGCCTTCGTGGCCCATAGAGATTCCATCGGAGACCGAAACTGTTCCAAACTGAAGAGGATACCCCCCGCCCGCGTGAACACCTTCTTTGGCGGCCTGAGCAAGGCGCGAAAGCGACAAATTGCAGGGGGTTATCTCATTCCACGAGCTGGCAATTCCAATTTGAGGCTTATCCCAGTCATCATCACCCATTCCCACCGCTCGCAACATGCCTCGAGACGTAGTGGCCTCAATGCCGTCAGTAACAACTCGTGAGCGAGGTTTGATGTCATGACCATTCATAACATCAATCCTATGACTCGGCAAAAGGCTGACGTTACCTAGCATGAAAAAATTGTTCGCCGCAAAACGACCATCTCTGACTGAGGCCTCTTTTGCTGTTTGGATCTGGGATGTGCGGAGGTTTGCGATTTCGAAAAGCTCGATTTGCCTTCGGCCGGAAACGTGTGCAAATCCGCGGTAATCGCTGCGAGCTAACCTCTAAGTGGCAAGTCGGGTTTCCAGGTAGCGCTCCACCTTCTTAAGATCATCTGCGCCAAAAAAATCAAACGCGTTGGGAAGATTTGCTTTCTCGTAACTATCGCACCAGCTTGCGGCGGGCCGATCAGACCCATTC
>LIAY01000094.1 GCA_001438965.1 Microbacteriaceae bacterium BACL25 MAG-120322-bin65
GGGGGATGGCCCCCCCCCAGGCTCCAAGTTCGCCCTGCTACCGTCGGATATGGAGTATTCAGAACTCAAAGCCCTGTACATCAACTGCACCCTCAAGAAATCCCCCACGCTCTCGCACACCCAGGGACTAATCGACCTGAGTCGCCGAACGATGGAATCTCGTGGAGTTCAAACCAACAGCTTCCGACTCGCTGATTTTGTCGTTCCCCCAGGGATGCAGAGCGATCTGTGTCTTGCTGGGCCCATCTGGCTGGGAGAGAACAGTTCAGTGATGCGGATCCTGATGGAACGGCTCTACGCGATGAGTGGACTGTTGAATGAGCAAGGCCAGTACAGCTTTTACGGAAAAGTCGGCTGCACACTTTTGAGCGGCAATGAAGATGGCGTCAAGCACGCCGCAATGGGAAACCTATACGGTCTTCAACACATCGGATACACCATTGCCCCGCAGGCGGATGCGGGGTGGGTTGGCACCATTGGACCGGGGCTGAGCTACTTGGACAAAGGTAGCGGTGGACCAGAGAATGACTTCACCAACCGCAACACGGTGTTCATGTCGTGGAACGCAATGCACCTAGCCGCGCTGCTGAAGAAAAACAATTTCTACCCCCCTGTTGGCAACTCTCGACGCGCATGGGACGAAGGCGACAAAACTGGCTTTATTCCGCGCCAGAGTAGCTGATCGAGCCAGAAACACCTCAAAACCTCGAATTCCCAGAGCAGGGGGGCGGGACGTGAACCCGTGACGGTCGGATTACGAGTTCGATGCCTAGGTATTAGCTGGTGTGAGAAGGCGCTGCGCTTTCATTGAGAACTCAGGCGCCGGCCCGACGGCGCCAGAATGTGCCAGGGTAGAACGAAGGCAGGAGTCATATGCAGACCGAAGAGTTTATTTTCCCCGGATCGCAGGGTCCACTATCGGGACGCCTGGTGACTCCGGGTTACCCCGTGGACCACAGCGTTGTGTTCGCACACTGTTTCACCTGCTCACAAGACATTCCCGCGGCGAAGCGAATCACCGCGAAGCTTGCCGCACGAGGGCTGGCGGTGCTCAGTTTTGATTTCACCGGACTTGGCCACTCGGATGGGGAGTTTGAAAACACGTCGTTCACATCCAATGTGGACGACCTGAGGCTCGCCGCTGAGGAGCTACAGCGTCGCGTAGCGCCGCCCAGTCTCCTGGTCGGTCATTCGCTGGGTGGTGCAGCAGTGATCGCTGTCGCCCCACACATCCCCAGCGTGAAAGCCGTTGCGACAATCGGGGCACCGTTTGAACCAGCACACATCAAGCATCTCTTCTCGGCAAGCCTCGATGACATATCTGCATCCGGGAAGGCTGAAGTGACCCTCGGGGGCAGACCGTTCACCATTACCCAAGACTTCCTTGATGACATCGATTCGTCCCGCCTGATTCCAGCGCTCGCGAAACTCGACGCCGCCCTGTTAGTCCTCCATTCGCCCGTTGACGCGATTGTTGACGTGTCTAATGCGGCTGAGATTTTCCAACACGCCAAGCATCCCAAGTCGTTCATTTCCCTCGATGGCGCAGATCACCTCCTGCGCGATGTGGCCGATGCTGATTACGCGGCTGGAGTCATTGCGGCGTGGGCCGGAAGATATCTGCCCGTGGCCGACACCGGCAAAAGCAAACAATCACCTGATGGCGATGTCGTCGTCGCAGAGGTCGACCCTGCAGGGTTTGCCCAAGATATTCTCATCGCTCGAACACACCAGTTGCGCGCGGATGAGCCCGCCGACATCGGCGGCACCAACACCGGAGCTACCCCCTACCAATTGCTGCAGGCTGGCCTTGGCGCATGCACGACGATGACCATACGGATGTATGCGCGCAGGAAGAATATTCCACTCGAGCACGTGTCGGTGACTGTTACCCACGACAAGCGCCACCTCAAGGAATGCGAAAGGTGCGAGGCCGGACCCCACGCTGTCGATCACTTCACCCGGTCCATCTCCTTAACCGGAGACCTTAGCCCTGAGCAAAAGACAAGCTTATTAGATATCGCGGAGAAATGCCCCGTCCACAAAACCCTCGAAGCGTCATCTCATATTGAGACCACCCTGAGCGAGAAGGCCTAGCGATCATGATCAAGCTGCTCCACATCCACGACTGCGCCAGCTGGCAACAAGCGCAACAGAATTTAGAGGAGGCCCTGGCAGCCCTGGGGGTCACCGAAGGCTTCGAAACTGTGCTGATGACCACGGGCTCTCAGAGTCTCGCGGAGGATTTCGGTGGCTCTCCGACCATCACCCGGGATGGCATCGACATTTTCGGACACTCCGACCCGATCGAGGACCTGGCCTGCCGCATCTATTTCACCCCAGAAGGGCTCCGAGGATCACCCTCAACAGACATGATTCTCCAGGCCTTAGAGAAACGGCCGCACCAGTAGAGGATATTCCCGAGCAGCCCAATGAGACCTTTAGCGCTACTCCCCATATATTTACTGGGTTTCATCCGGTAGGGCGGATGGGACTTGAACCCGTGACCGACGGATTATGAGTTCGATGCCTAGGTATTAGCTGGTGTTGGAGCGTGTTAGCTGACGTTGCGGATGCCAGTAAACAGGTGAGGTTTAGCGTGGACGGTGTTGGAGTGTGAGAGATGGAGATGTGCACTCACTGTGCACTGCAGGGCAGATCAGCTGAAACGCCAGTGACCCTGTCTTAGCTGCGACACCACAAGAGTCGACTGTGCACAAAAGACTCGACCACTGGGTGGTTTCCGACAGAATCAGCGCACTGGAACGGGCAGATTACCCCTTGGGGTTTGATATACTCGTATAGCAAAAGGAGGCCCAATGCCAAAAACGCAAATCAACGTGCGACTCGATGAAGACGTAGCACAACGACTTGAGGCGTTGGCGCTGAAGACTGGCCGGACAAAGACCTTCTACGCGACCGAAGCGATCCAAGAGTTTCTCGATGATCGTGAGGACTATTTCCTCGCGAAAGACTCCCTTCAGGCCTTCCGTGACGCAGGCGAGGAGTCGCTGGGAATCGAAGACCTTGACTGGGATACGCCCTAGTCAATGGCCTATCGGCTTCGCTTCTCGCCAGCAGTCAACAAACAGATCAGAAAACTCGACAGACCGGTTGCGGCTCGAATCAAGCGTTACCTGATGAATCTGGACCTCACGAATCCGCGCTCGTCTGGAAAACCTCTGGCTGGCGACGGCGGGTTCTGGCGATACCGGGCAGGGGACTACCGGATACTCGCCACCATTTCTGATGAAGAAATAATTGTCCTCGTAGTGGCCATCAGTCACAGGCGCCAGGTGTATCGCCAAAAATAGGTGAACTCATAATCGGGCACCGCAAGAATTTTGACCCAGCAGGGCTGACGGGACGTGAACCCGTGACCGACGAGTACGGGCTCCATACCGAAGTGCTACCAGTTGGTAACTGCCGCAGCGGGTGAGTCATACCGTCTCTTCACCAACAGCAATCCCCCGCTTGGTAATCAGGTGAGAAAGCATTCTCACCCAGCGAAGTCCTGTGCCGATGGCACCTCCATCGGCAGAATGTCCTGGAGCAGCTCAATAACGATGAACTTGCTCTTGGGAGTCAACAGGTCTCCATAAAGCCCAGCGGTCAAATCAAGAACTTCCTGGATGCTGGTTACCCCGATGTGGGAGCAGAGGCTCAGGATATCGTCGCGATCACGATCTGCCCTCGCAGCAAAAACCTTCATAGCCAACAACCGCCTCGGCGATGCCACCAGGACTCGAATACCCTTTTCTTCTAGGAAGACAGTGGCATCATCATCCTCTGTTGTGGCAAGAAACCCCTTGACGGCGTCATTGAGCCAGTTCTGATCAAGATCCTCTGACTCTTCTGCCATAGCCCGGGCGACATCGTAGACGACTGTTTTGGGCGCAAAAACCGCGTCAATGTCCCTGGTCACCCGGGTTCTATCAAAGGCAAGAGCCATCGCAGCACCCCCCACGATGTAGAGATCAGCACGGTGTCCCTGGGCATCAAGCCTGCTGCCGAGTTCCACCAAGGCCTTGCGAATGCGTTCACTGTTGAATAGTCCACTCATTAGACCGACTCCAGTTCCGCTGGGTCAAGGTAAACATTCCGCAGCGCAAAATCCGCAGGAGACTCGACGAAGGCCAATGCCCGAAGGCCCGGTGATTGGGTGACAAACCACGCCTGGTCTAGGAAGACCTCTGCTTTCTCACTCCACACGGGAATGTCCATGCCGCTAAGCCTGGCCTCCCTAGCTGCGACCGCTGCGACGAGTGCATCCCACCGACCATCCCCCGTTGTCGGAGGCTGACGCAGAAAAGTTCTGCGATCTCTGGCATATCGGAGACGCCGGAAATCACTCATAGCTTGGGCGACCAACCGCAAGCACGCACTGAGATCAGGTCGCTCCTCACGCAACTCTTGCGCGAGGACCTCAGCGAGCGAGCGAAGCGTGAAATAGGGATTGGTATCGTAGTCGCTGGTAAATCCTCGAAGGCGCTGAGCGATTGCAGACTGCGAGACCCCTAAGTGTTTCGCCAAGGACCGTTGTGAGTGACTAGTGAGGGTTTCACGCAGGGCAAACAGAGCATCATCGTTGGCCAACTGCTCGGCCTGCCAATACTGACGAACACTCCGTGCCTGCTTCACAATAGACATGATAAGTAAACCTTATCATTTTTTCTCCCTGGGGGAGCACCGTTCCGACCGAACTAGAGACGGATGTCGAACAACCTGCGCGCTGACGTCAACTCAGCGGTATCCGCCCTGGGTGAGCCGGGGCTGTCACCTATCCCTCGACATCGCCCACCACCAGACTCATAATCGTGATGTGAAAAAATTCAACCCAGTAGGG
>LIAY01000095.1 GCA_001438965.1 Microbacteriaceae bacterium BACL25 MAG-120322-bin65
CTACCGAAAAAGAACACTACGACTGGGGAACACGATGACCATAATGCAGAAGCTACAGAAGACCCTCAAACCCACAACCACCAAGCGGGTTTCGCCGGCAAAGGGTGGCAAAAAGACGGAGACTCTTCAGGACAAGGCCAGAGATCACCTCTGGATGCACTTCACCCGTCAGGGCCCCCTCGCCGATGGTGGCAACGTTCCCATCATTGTTAAAGGCAATGGTCATCACATCTGGGACGACCAAGGCAAGCGATATTTTGACGGCCTCTCTGGTTTGTTTGTGGTCAACGCCGGTCACGGGCGCACCCGCCTTGCCGAAGTTGCTGCTCGTCAGGCAGAGGAACTTGCTTTCTTCCCACTCTGGTCCTACGCCCACCCCGCAGCAATCGAACTTGCCGACAAACTGGCCGACTACGCACCGGGCAATCTCAACAAGGTGTTCTTCACCACCGGTGGTGGCGAAGCCGTAGAGAGTGCCTTCAAGTTGGCAAAACAGTATTGGAAACTCATGGGCAAACCCATGAAACACAAAGTTATTTCCCGAAACGTCGCCTACCACGGCACCCCGCAAGGCGCTTTAGCCATCACGGGTATCCCCTCGATGAAGCAGATGTATGAACCCCTAACCCCCGGCGGTTTCCGTGTCCCTAACACGAACTACTACCGAGCCGAGGAAATGGGTTTCGCAGGAGGAACCGAAGAAGAGTTTGGCCTGTGGGCGGCAAATCGAATTGAGGAAATGATCGAATTCGAAGGCGCCGACACCATTGCCGCTGTCTTCTTGGAGCCGGTCCAGAACTCTGGAGGTTGTTTCCCTCCCCCTCCCGGCTATTTCAAGAGGGTGCGAGAAATTTGCGACAAGCACGACGTGCTCCTAGTGAGCGACGAAGTAATTTGTGCCTTCGGTCGCATTGGTGAAATGTTTGCCTGCACCGCCTTTGATTACATCCCCGACATCATCACCTGCGCCAAAGGAATGACTAGTGGTTATTCTCCAATCGGCGCGATGATCGCCAGTGACAAATTATTCGAGCCCTTCAAAGACGGCAACACCACCTTCTACCACGGCTACACCTTCGGTGGACACCCAGTTTCCGCCGCGGTGGCGCTAGAAAATATCAAAATATTCGAAGAAGAGGGAATCAACGAACACGTTCGGAAAAACTCCCCAAAATTCCGTGCGACGCTCGAAAAGCTTCTCGATATCCCCATTGTGGGCGACGTGCGAGGCGCTGGATATTTCTTTGGAATCGAACTGGTGAAGAACAAAGAAACCAAGGAAACTTTCAACGATGAAGAGTCCGAGAAGCTCCTGCGAGGCTTCCTCTCGAAAGCACTCTTCGAAGCGGGGCTTTATTGCCGCGCCGATGATCGCGGTGATCCCGTCATTCAATTGGCACCACCGCTGACGATCGGACCCGAGGAATTTGCTGAAATTGAAGCAATCCTGCGCGATGTTCTCACGCGGGCCAGCAAACTCATCTAGTTCGGTGGGGCCATATTCCACCCTCTCGCTGTGGCATGACACGCTCACGGAGACCATCACACCGAGGGCGCCACTGAGCTCTAACGAAGCTTCGTCGCACTACGACGTGGTCATCATGGGTGCCGGCTACACCGGACTGTGGACAGCCTTGGCTCTCACAAAAATGCGGCCCGACATGCGGGTGTTAATTGTGGAAAAAGAGGTCGCAGGCTTTGGCGCATCTGGCCGCAATGGCGGCTGGGTTTCAGCTTTGTTCCCCACCGGAGCCCAGAGCCTTATCAATCGTCACGGTGTTGCCCCCGCCCGAGCACTGCGCAAAGCCATGGTGGATGCCGTGGCGTCAGTGGGGAAATGGGCGAGTGATCTCGATATTGACTGTGATTTTGTCCAAGGCGGCACCACTGTTATTGCGCGAAATAACATCCAGGTGCACCGGGCACACGAATCCCTCGATGAGGCAAACATATTGGGCGTTGACAAGCTTGAATGGCGCGAGGCGTCCGACACGCTTGGGGCCACTCACTCCTTGGGGGGAGTATTTGACCCAGCCTGCGCTCGAATACATCCAGCGAAACTTGTTCGAGGGCTGGCCCGCGCTCTCGACGACACCGGTGTTCGTATTGCTGAGAAAACTGAAGTTCTTCACTATATGCCGGGGAAAGTCGTCACCAACCGCGGGAGTATCGCCTGTGATGTGGTGATCGACGCCATGGAGGGCTATCGATCCGCACTAAAACAAACCCGTCGCCACAGTCTTCCGCTGTATTCGCTGATGATTGCTACCGAGCCTCTGCCGGATTCACTCTTTGACGACATCGGCCTGAACCACGGCATGACCTTTTCCGATTTTCGATCGTTGGTTATTTATGGCCAAAGAACAGCCGATAACCGGATTGCTTTTGGGGGTCGGGGGGCGCCCTATCACTTCGGCAGTCGGATAAAGCAATCCTATGATCGCGTACCAGCAGTTTTTTCGGCCCTCGAGCACACTCTCAAAGAAATGTTCCCCCCGCTCGCTTCCGCCTCCATCACTCACACCTGGGGCGGTGTGCTCGGTGTCCCCAGGGATTGGCACGCGTCGGTGACTTTTGATGAGAATTCGGGAATTGGCCGGGCGGGCGGATATGTGGGCGATGGGGTTGGTCTCTCCCACCTAGCCGGGCTCACCCTCGCGGATCTCATTGCCGGAGAGCCCTCCGCACGGACTGAGCTTCCCCTGGTGGGCCACCAGTCACCTCAGTGGGAATTAGAGCCGCTGCGTTATCTCGGTGCGACTGCCGCCATTACCGGAGTTGGGGTGGCCGATTACATCGAGTCAAAGACCGGGAGACCCTCGCTAGTGTCACGACTCATTGCTCCACTGACGGGCCATTAGGGGCAAATTTCGATTACTCGGAGGGTTTGTCTCCTGGCAACGAAACATCGACATAGGGCATCCGAGAGCGCGCCACCACGACCAAGTCGGTAACTAACCCGGCCAAGACCGAGGCCACGATGGTCAAAAACAGTGTCGTGGCATTGAGCCACGCCTGATCGCCCAACCAGAACACCGCAGCAAGAAACACGACAAATTTCACCAGCCACGTTCCTAACACGGCGGCAAAAAATCCGGGCGAAAGAACATCACCTTTGCCCAGCTTGAAGCCCCAGATGATGCTGACGGGCGTAAGGCCCAAGAGGGCAAAACCGATACCGGCGCCCACCAGCGCCCCAAGCATGCCCTCCAGCTGCGCAACAAGCGCACCAAGGGTGGCCGCAACAATGCCGATAACAACGGTAACAATTGCTCCCAAAGCTAAAGCTCTACGAACTATTTGTGAAGCATTCATGTGCTGACCTCCTGGTCAATCGCGAGTGGGTCATCGGTGACCCTTTGATCCGGTGAGAGTGTCACCATGGTTGAGCCGATGAGGCCTAAGACAATAATTCCAACAGCGATGTACCAGGCAACGAATAAAAACATGAGGGTGCCAATGGCTAACACTGCAGTCCAGGAGTAAAGAATCAGCACAGCTTGACGGTGGGTGTGGCCCATATCGAGCAACCGGTGATGCAAATGCGCCCGATCTGCATCAAAAGGCGACATCCCTCGGCTCAACCGTCGAACAACAGCAAGACCAAAGTCTAAAAGGGGCACCACGAGGACGGCTAGTGGCAGGAGCACGGGCAAGAACGCCGGCAACAACTGGGTGGGACTCACAGCGCCCGGGTCAATTTGACCGGTAACAGAAATGGCACTCACAGCCATCATCAATCCGACCAAGAGCGCACCGGAATCACCCATAAAAAGCTTGGCAGGGTTCCAATTGATAGGCAAGAACCCAAGGAGCGATCCCGCTAGCAACACTGTGAGGATGGTGGCCAAACTGAAATAGGGGCTCGCCTGATCACTGCTATCCAGAACAAAGGCGTAGAGAAAAAATACCCCGTTTGAAATCAAAGCAACCCCTGCGACCAAACCATCAAGCCCGTCAATGAAATTGACGGCGTTCATCACCAAGACAATGGCCAACACGGTCAACACCAGGGACAATGTGGGCGAGAACAAGGTAATTCCACCAATGGGGAGTGAAACAATCTGCACACCCTGCCAGGCAATCACACCGGCTGCGAGGATTTGACCCGAAAGTTTGGTGAGCCAATCCAAGTCAATCAGGTCATCAACCACACCCAAAGCCACCACAATAAACGCTCCACCAAATACCGCGATCACCGGGCGGGGATTGTCAAATACCGCAGAGAACTCCGGCAGTGTGCTGGCCACCAGAGCGCCCACTGCCATTGCCGCGTAAAGTGCGATACCGCCCAATCGGGGGGTTGGCTCCTTGTGCACATCACGGGCTCGAATCTCACGATGCCAGCCATAACGAATACCCAAACGCCACAAAACAACAGCTAAGAGAAAACTCACGGAGACTGAGACCACGGCAATGAGAAGGTAAGCCATTAGGTTTCCCACACTCCCCCAACAAGTGACTCCAGCGCGTCTGTCGATACCACGCCATGGCGGATTACCCGCCATGGACCACCATTATCCACGCCTCGAGCGCTCACGATGGTGGAACCGGGGTTTCCTGGTGCGTCACGGTAGCGCACACCCACATCGCCGCCGTCGAAATAGAGGGGAACGTGCTCGCCAAATTGTGCTTTCGCTTCGGAGATGTTGAGCGCAGGTAGCTCTCCGGTGAGATTTGCACTAGAAACCGCCAGCGGGCCAGTCTCCTCCAAAAGCGCTAAGGCCACTGGATGATCGGGCATCCGCAAAGCAACGCTTCCTTGGGTGTCCCCCAAATCCCAGGACACATCAGGTGAGACATCGAAAATTATGGTGAGACCGCCT
>LIAY01000096.1 GCA_001438965.1 Microbacteriaceae bacterium BACL25 MAG-120322-bin65
GTAGCCCATCAAGTGCGACAACTTTTGCGCCCTCAGCGCTTAGTTTCGCCACAATAGAAGAACCAATGAAACCGGCCGCACCGGTTACCAAAATTTTCGCATTGGCCATCATTTTCTCCGAGTTATTGCGTTCAACATAGTTAGGTGTATACCTTGGCATATTTAGCCGCCACAGCTTGGGGGCTAAAACTTTTGCTTGCATTCTTCTCAAGAGAAGCTCGCGCTTTTTTTCGAGAATTGTGGGGGGCGATCATGTCTCGCGAAAGAATGTTTGATAACTGGTCGGGGGAGTCAAAAACCTCTCCTTGGCCGAGCAGTTGAACCATCTCCGGCATTCCACCCACATTTGCCACAATGGATTTCACTCCCCGAGCGGCAGCTTCAGCGATAACTAAGGGCGCGTTTTCGGCCAAGGAAGAAACAATAAGACCATCCGCGCTATCAAGCACCGGGATCAGCTTTTTTGCAGAGAGTTGACCCAGCCAGTGGACACGCGAGGATTCGAAAGCTTTTCCTCCCTCGCCGACCAACAGCAATTGGGCTGAAGTGCTATCTCCGACCGTTGACAAGAAAGCGCCCACAGCGGCGTTCACGTTTTTCACCGGGTCAAGCAAGTTTTTGGCCACCACCACGGCTGTGTAGTTGGCCGCAGCAATCTGAGGGGGTGAATCCTGAGGAGCGCCAAAGTAGGAGGGGTCAGCGGGATTGGCAATAACGTGGATTTCATGACCGTGGAAAACTTGGCTTGCGCTAGCCTGCTTCGCGAGCCAAGTGCTGGGAGCAACAACTGCGAGGTTTGCCAATGCTGAGACGTTTCTGATTTTGGACGAAAGCGAATCCGTCACCATGCCTTGGAAAGCTCTCTTAACTGCGGGACAGCGTTCGCAGCCAGCCGCAAATTTTTGGCAACCAAGACTGTAATGGCATGTCCCAGTGAAAGGGTTCATGTCGTGCAAGGTCCAGATAATTTTCTTATTCGGCCAATTTCTCGCTAGTTCCTCTAGAGATAGCGCCCCATTGATTCCATGGAGGTGCACGATATCTGCGGATTCCAACTTTTCGGCAAGTGAAGGAGACACGTGGTCTCTGACGAGACTGATAGGGGCGGGAAAATTTCGGTTCTTGACCACAGACTCATCAATACCTGCCGCAAGGGTGTGAACAACCGACGAGAGCGGTGCAGCCCGCAGATTTTCTTCTATGACGCTGAGAAGCTCCGAGTCATAGCCCACTAGCTTTTGTTGGTTACTCAAAATCTTAGCAACCGAGCCAGCTCCGCCGGCACTGGAAAAGCTCAGGTGAAGAACGCGAAGAGTCACGCCACTACGCTAGTTGGAAAATGCCAGGTTAGGTGATTCCGCTCTAGCCAAGGATGAGGAGGTTCTTGTGACAGAGCTCTCCACTGCGCCGGTAGTGTTGCTCGGCTATCGGAGGCCTGAGCTGACCGCACGCGTTTTCGCAAGCATTCGAGCGGCCAGGCCTTCGACTCTGATTCTTGTGATGGATGGCCCCAAGCCAGGTGACGTTATCGACGCGAAACGCGTTGCTGATACCCGCTTGACCGTCGAAAGGGTGGACTGGGATTGCACGGTTCATCGCTTTTATGCGCGAGAGAACATGGGACTTAAGCGTCGGGTTTCTTCCGGCCTTGATGAAGCATTTTCGATTGTCGATCAAGCCATCATCCTCGAAGACGACTGCCTGCCGTCACCGGATTTCTTTCCCTTTGCTACAGAACTGCTGCACCGGTACGCCAGTGATGAGCGAGTCGGCATCGTCAGTGGTTCGCAACGACTTCGTGGCGCCCGCGCTTCCGAGTATTCCTATGATTTCTCTGCTGACGTTCGCATCTGGGGCTGGGCAACCTGGGCAAGGACGTGGAGAGGCTTCTCCGAAAGCGGTGACCTCGAGGCTACTTTCTCTCCAGAAGCGGCGAGTGAACTAAGTCTAAAATTTGCGAAGGGTGCCCGCAGGAAATCCATGCGATCCATGATGGCCTCGGTAGCGCAGCTCGATTCTTGGGCATTGCCATTTGCCATCCATTGTGTCGAGAAGGGTTATGTCAATCCTGTGGCGAGCGCAAACCTGATTAGTAACGTGGGGTTTGGAGAGCTCTCGACTCATACCTCCTTTGAAAGCTACGTCGCGGAAGTCTCCTGGGAGCCGCTCCACTTTCCTCTGCAGCCCCCCCCAGAAGTTTGCATCAACTCACGGTTTGACGCTTTGGAGTCACGTTCAGATTTGATCCAGCTTTGGACCTACCCGATAAAACACCCCCTTGACGTGGCAGCGCGTTTTAGACGGTATCTCCTCCCCCGATAGGAATCGTCGAAGTTAGAGCCAACCAACGGTAGATTAGTACTCACGTATTGAAGGAATATTGGTGAGGTAGAAAACGATGGCGAAGCCTTTGAAAGCTTTTATTACTGGCATTACCGGTCAGGACGGGAGTTACTTGGCGGAGTTTTTACTGGGTAAAGGCTACGAGGTGCATGGGTTAGTCAGGCGTTCTTCCTCAATCAGCACTCACAGAATTTCGCATCTGATTGGGAATCCTGAGGTGCTGGACGTAAGCCTTTTTCTCCATCATGGTGATTTGGGTGACTCTTCGAGACTTGTTCAGTTGATGGAAAGTATTGAGCCAGAAGAGGTATACAACCTGGCTGCGCAATCCCATGTTGGCGTAAGTTTCGAAGGCCCTGAGAACACGGGAGACATTACAGCTCTCGGCACCTTGAGAATGCTCGAAGCTATCAGGCGGGCTGGGGTGAGTTCGAAGTACTATCAAGCCTCAAGCTCTGAGATGTTTGGCGCCTCCCCGCCGCCTCAGAACGAGGGAACACCTTTTTACCCGCGTTCTCCCTACGGCGCGGCCAAGGTTTATTCATACTGGGTGACAAAAAATTATCGTGAGAGCTACGGAATGTTTGCCTCCAATGGGATCCTCTTCAACCATGAATCCCCGCGGCGGGGGGAAACTTTTGTCACACGAAAAATCACCATGGCCGTCGCCAAAATTTTGGCCGGTCGGCAAAAGAAACTCCAGCTCGGCAACCTTGATGCGGTGCGTGACTGGGGGTATGCCCCAGAGTATGTGCAGGCGATGTGGCTCATGATGCAGGAGGACCAGCCAGATGATTTTGTGGTGGCCACCGGAACTAAGTACAGTATCCGCGATTTCTTAGGTTTTGCGTTTGGCCATGTGGACCTGGACTGGGAGAAATATGTTGAGGTAGATCCGCGCTTTATTCGTCCCGCGGAGGTGGATGCACTAGTTGGAGATCACTCGAAGATGACCGCTGCCACAGGTTGGCACCCCCAGGTGCTGACCCCTGAGCTAGCACGCATCATGGTCGATGCTGATCGTCAGATTCTCGAACATGCAGGCTCGGAATGGATTGATGAACCCGAGCGAACCTAGCCAGCGAGGTCGCGCGCGGGAGCGAGATTCTTCCGCGCCCGGTTTCAGGGCGTTATTAAAAGTAGGCGCCGCATCGTGGTCGCTACTGAGTGCTTCAGAGAAGTGGTTTTTTTCTGCCCGGATTCTCGTGAGGTTTGCGCTTAACGGTCTCGATATTGTCGCCGTCGGTCTGATGGGAGTGTTGGGGGCGATCACCGCGACGGGTCTGTCAGGAGAAAGGTTGGCCATCTTTGGTTACTCGCTCCCTAACCCGACCGCGGCGAACGTGGTTTTTCTTGTGGCAACTGTTGCGTTTCTCTTCATTCTCAAAGGGGGGTTAGGGATACTATTTGCTCGCTGGACCGCCGTTTTCCTTGCTGGAGTTGTGATTAAAAATTCTGCGAAGGTTACCCGATACCTCTTTAGCGGAACATTGCAGAGGCTCCGTATGTACTCTCGCGCAGAAATACAGTTTTTGGTTGGGCGCTCCGTGAATGCGACCTTTGCTGGCGTGTTGGGATCGTTAACGACGTTGATTATCGAAGGAACCATGTTTCTCTCGATTTTTATTATTTTCTTGGCGGTGCAGTGGCAAGCCGCATTAGTCATCGCGGCGTATTTTTCTGCGCTCATTTTCTTATTGCAACGATTCACCGCGAAGCGTTACTTGCAATCCGGTCGAGACATTAGAGAAAGTGCTGTGGCATCGGGTGGCTCTCTTTTGGAACTTGTTGATGGTTTCCGTGAGATTTCAGTGCTAGGAAAACAGGATTTCTTTTTGACCAGATTTATTGAAGCCAGTAAGTTGTCGGCTCGAACCGGTGTGACCTTGCAGATTCTCAAGAGCTTGCCCCGATACATCGCTGAAACGGGTTTGATTTTAGGGACACTCGGTTTCGTTGTGTGGCAACTGGGGCAGGGCTCGCTAGCCGACGGCTTGCTAGCCTTGGGGATTTTTCTCGCGGGGTCATTTCGCATGATGGTGGCTATTTTGCCTCTTCAACAGATATGGAACGAGCTTCGGGTGAGCCAAAACTGGGTGACCATGGCTCAGAATATTTTGGTGAAATTGCGGGACAGTCCGGAGTCGCTCAATTCTCATATATTTACCCCGACGGTGAGCAAACGTTCTTCGGAGGACGTTGCTAACTCCATCACGAAACTTGATGTAAATCTCGTTGAGGTTTCTTTCGGATTTGACAGCGCTAAACATGCGGTGGTCGATGGTGTTTCGCTTAAAATACCCGCGGGTTCGCTAGCGGCAATTGTTGGTCCTTCGGGCGCGGGAAAGACGACCTTGGTTGATCTCATGCTGGGCCTCTACGAGCCGGACCAGGGCCAGGTCCTTGTGGGCGGAATGGAACCGAGACTCTTGCGTCAGCGCATCCCGGGCTTGTTGGCGTATGTTCCTCAAAA
>LIAY01000097.1 GCA_001438965.1 Microbacteriaceae bacterium BACL25 MAG-120322-bin65
CGGTGCCAATGTAGTTGTGGTTGAGCATCTTGGCTTCTTCTTGTGCCAACACGACGACCCGGCGGGCCCGGTCAGTAAACCGCTCAAACATCTTCTCTACTCCTTCTTTCGCGAAGCCGCTCAGGGGACAATTCCACTGGGGCTCGTTATCTGAGAGTAATTGCTCAAGCGCGCCTGTGGGGCAGTGTTCGCCCCAAGCGTGAGCCGGTACCCTGTGGGCATGAGTCGCGTTGATACTGACCAGGAGTCAGATTCACACCAGCTCATAAGCTCTGGCCCCGTTGCCAGCATTACCAACCCCCGCGATGTCCCCTTGGGCGGAATAAGGGCCATGAACGTCCGGCGCACGCTACCCAACCGCGGGCGGACCACGATCGGAGCCTGGTGTTTTCTGGACCACTATGGTCCCGACCCTCAGAAGGGTTCCGCCGGTATGCAGGTTGCGCCCCACCCGCACACTGGCTTGCAAACGGTGAGTTGGTTATTCTCGGGAAACATCGAGCACCGCGATTCCACCGGAGTTACTGCGCTGGTAAGTCCAGGGTCAGTGAACCTGATGACCGCCGGGCGCGGTATCCAACATTCCGAGATTTCGACTCAGGATTCCGCATCACTTCATGGGGTTCAACTCTGGATTGCACTCCCCGACCACGCTCGCCATCAAAAGGCCCACTTTGATGCCGCCCTGGCAACACTCCACCACATCGATGAGGGCACGGTGTTGTTATTCATTGGTTCCCTTCCCGGGCTTGGCAGAATCGACGTCCCCACGTATTCAGAACTTGTCGGTGCGGAGATCATGATTCCATCTGGCGCAAACATGACACTTGTGCTCGAGGGTAGACATGAGCACGCAGTGTTACTGGATCGGGGCCTTCTCCACATCGAAGGAGCGGCACTAGAAACCCACCAGCTGGCCTATATCCCCCCAGGGGTGCCCTCGCTTAGAATTCATAACCCTGGCGATGAGCAAGCGGTGGGAATCCTGATTGGTGGGGAACCATTCCAGGAAGAGATTGTGATGTGGTGGAATTTTATCGGTCGAACCCACGATGACATCGAGCAATTCCGGCGCGAGTGGCAAGCCGGCATCACCTCAGGCTCAGCCCGTTTTGGCCATCTAGACCACATGCCCGCTTTGAATGCCCCCAAGATGCCCGGTGTGAAGCTGCGCGCACGGGCCAATCGCTAACAGGCAACCCCAACGCCAGCGGTCTTAGGATGTTGGTGATGAGTAAAGTGCCCAAAAGAACAGCTTTTCCTCCCGCTCGGGTAGGACTGCTGGTCATCCTTGGTGGGTTTGTTATCTATGGCATTGCTGTGATGGTTGGTTAGGACACACGCGTGATCGAAAACTTTTGGGCGAATGCCGCATATTCGGTAACCCCCACCATTTTGGTTGGCCTTGTTTTCTGGCTGATTATGCGCTCCATCTTGCGGGCAGATCGCAGCGAGCGAACGGTCTACAAAAAATTAGAAGATGAGGAACGCGCTAAACGCGGTCTTCCCCCCACCGAATAGTTTTATTTCACCAGCGGAAACAACACTGTTTCTCTAATGCCAAGCCCGGTGAGCGCCATCAGCAGGCGGTCTATTCCCATTCCCATCCCGCCTGAGGGTGGCATGCCGTGTTCCAGTGCTCGCAAAAAGTCTTCATCCAAGGCCATCGCTTCCACGTCACCTTTGGAACCAAGCTTGGCTTGTTCCACAAACCGTTCACGCTGAATCACGGGATCAATGAGCTCTGAGTAGCCAGTGGCCAATTCAAAACCCCTCACGTAGAGGTCCCACTTTTCCACTACCCCTGGAATGCTGCGGTGCTCGCGCACGAGAGGAGAAGTATCGATGGGGTAATCCATCACGAAAGTGGGGCTTTTGAGCGAATCAATGACGTAGTGCTCCCACAGCTCTTCCACCAGTTTGCCGTGCGTGGGTTGAGCAACCACAATGTCCAGGCCGCCAGCCATCTTCACTAAAACGGCCATCTCAGTCTCGGGCGTGATGGTCGTGCCACAGGCCTCACTCAAACTTTCATAGAGCGACAAACGATCCCAGGTCCCACCGAAGTCATAGTCAGTGCCATCGACCCAGGTGACAACGTGACTACCGGAAATATTCTTAGCCGCATTCTGGACAAGCTCTTGGGTGAGATCAGCCATTTGGTGATAATCGCCATAGGCCTGATAGGCCTCGAGCATCGCAAACTCTGGGCTGTGAGTCGAATCAGCACCCTCGTTACGGAAGTTGCGATTGATTTCAAATACCCGCTCTAGCCCACCGACTACAGCGCGCTTGAGAAACAATTCCGGTGCGATGCGCAAGAAAAGGTCCGTACTAAAGGCATTGGAGTGCGTAGTAAACGGCCTCGCTGTGGCACCCCCATGGAGGGTTTGCAACATCGGGGTTTCCACCTCGATATAGCCATGGTGGTCAAACGTGTCGCGCAACGAACGGTTCGCAAGCGCCCTTTGTCTGACTGTTACTCGTGCCTGCTCGCGGACAATCAAATCAAGGTAGCGCTGGCGGACCCTAGTTTCTTCATTGAGCTCACTGTGCAAATTAGGCAGTGGCATCAGCGCTTTAGAAGCAATCGCCCACGAATCGACCATCACAGAAAGTTCGCCACGTTTCGAAGCAATCACCTCACCGGAAACAAAAAGATGATCGCCTAAATCAACCAAGTCTTGGAGTGCGTCAAACGATTCTTCGCCCACTTGGGCAAAAGAAACCATCGCTTGCAAGCGCTCACCGTTGCCTTGTTGGAGCGAAAGAAAAGCGAGCTTTCCGGTTACTCGCATGTGTACTACGCGCCCCGCAACACCCACAGTGACACCAGTGGCGGCTTCGGGCTCTAGCTCGGGATAGTCGGCCCTGACCTGAGAGATCGTGGTCGTAATTGGCACCGACACGGGATAGGGGTCCGATCCCGCCTCCACCATCCGAGCGCGCTTGCCCAGGCGAACAGCGTGCTGTTCATCTAGTTCTTCACCCTCGAGGGGCAGTTCTGGCGAATCGGTCATCGTGTTTCTTTCCACAGGGGGTGCAGGTAATCCCCCGTTAGCCTACTAACCAAAGGTCAGTAGCTGGTTGTCGATAAGCCGGGTAGAGCCAACTAGTGCCGCGATAATCAAGCGACCCTGGTGTGCTGGGGAGCCCGGCGGAAGAGCAAGAAAGCTATCAGGATCAACAATCTCGATGTAATCCGCCTCGAGACCCTCGCTTTTTTCTAGCACCGCACGTGCGTTCTTCTTCGCCTCATCGGAGTTACGGGCCACACCTGCGGCATCTAAAGCCTGCGGGATAGCTAAGGCGATCTGGTGCTCGCTGGGAGATAGGTACGCATTTCTGCTCGATAACGCCAGATCATCACTTCCCCGCACTGTTTCCACCCCCACGATCCGGATGGGAAGTGCGAGTGTGTCCACCATCTGCGAGATCAGGAATAGTTGCTGAGCGTCTTTCTGGCCAAAAACGGCGACATCAGGTTTCACCAGATCAAACAGTCGGTAGACGACGGTGAGCATCCCATCGAAGTGACCCGGTCGGGATGCCCCTTCAAACAGCCGCCCAATAACTCCAGCCGACTGGGTCGCGGTGGCCCCTGGTCCCTCGGGGTAGATTTCAGAAACCGTGGGCGCAAAAACGAGATCGGCTGGTGAGTCGCCAAGCGCCCTGGCATCTTTGTCGATATCGCGAGGGTATTGATTAAAGTCTTCACCTGTCCCAAATTGCAGTGGGTTGACAAAAATACTGACTACCACCCGGTCCGCATTCTGTGATGCCTGCTCCACCAGGGCAAGGTGGCCTTGGTGCAGCGCCCCCATGGTGGGCACAAAGGCAATACTTTCGCCAGCTTGCACCCAAGCTTGGGTAAGGGTTTCTAGTTCTTCTTGGGTAGTGACAATCACAGGGGTCGTCATAAATCGCCTAGTTCCACCGCGTTGCCGGCCACAGATCGCAGCGCATTATCGACACTGGAATTGACGAGGGCCGCCAGTACGACTCCTGGGTTACCAATACCTGCTTGCACCAGTCGTTGGGCCGCTTCAGCAATGGTGGTGTGGGAAAAACTTGTCGCAAGAGCTATGGCACTGGCCACCAGGGGGCGTTGATCATCAGCCACCGTGAGCGGTTCCATCCCCATCTCCACAGCTAAGGCGGAGGCAATCGGTGCTGCCACGGGTGGGGAGCTCACCACACACCATGCCTGAGCCATTCGGGCAAGATCCATGCTGGTTCCGGTGAATTCCATCAGAGGGTGCAAGGTAATGGGAATCGCACCAGCATCCCTGGCGGAATCGAGGACCTCAAGACCGTGGGCGATTGACGTGTGGGCAACAATATGGCCGCTTCGCCAACCACCAGCTTTGCTCACTCCCTCAATGAAGCCCACAAGCTCACTATCGGGAATCGCGATGATAACCAATTCGCAACTGGCAATCAGATCCAGCGGGTCCTTTAGTTGCACCCCTGGCACAACGGCATACAGGCGATCCACATCGTCATCAGAAGGTTTGGTCATCCCCACCAGAACGTGTCCAGCGCCGGCAAGGGCCTGGGCAAAGACGGGTCCCACTTTGCCAGCGCCAATGACGCCAACACCGAGTCTGGTGGGATTCATCCGCTGGCCTTCCTACGAGCTTTAGCTTTCGTGGGTGCCTGGCCAATCGCTGCCACCGTGCGGTGACTAATATGCTCCCACCAGGCGGTGGCCTCCTGGTGATCTAAGGCCGAAACGGTGGTAGCGACCGGGCCTGGAACACTCTGCAGAGCAAAACTTTGGAGCGACAGGG
>LIAY01000098.1 GCA_001438965.1 Microbacteriaceae bacterium BACL25 MAG-120322-bin65
GGCTGCCGAAGGAACCGTGGGGGAAGTAAGGCGTGACCCCTTCGCCATGCTGCCTTTTCTCGGTTACAACCTGGGGGATTACCTCCAGCACTGGCTCGATATCGGCAAAATCTTGCGGGTTACTGGTCGACCACCACGGATTTTCCAGGTCAACTGGTTCCAAAAAGGTGCCGATGGCTCTTTTCTCTGGCCAGGCTTTGGGGACAACTCCCGTGTCGTGGAGTGGATCGTGAACCGCTTGGAGGGTCGCGTTGCAGCGAAGGAAACCGCGATTGGCTTACTACCAAAGTCCATCAACACTGATGGCCTTGATCTCAGCGAAGAAACACTCAGTGCGCTACTCAGCGTTGATTCCACGGACATCCGAGCTGATCTAGAGCAAGCCGAAGCATTCCTAGCCCAGTGTGGAGATCGGTTGCCCGCAGCGATCACGGAGGAACTCGAGGCGACAAGGAATCGTCTATCTGCCTAACTCGTTAGAGTTTTTAGATGAACGAGAACCAGGACCTCAGAGTCACCCTAGAAATCCGCGGGCACGTGCTTTTTATCGGCCTCAATCGCGTCGATAAAAGAAATGCCGCTGATCGAGCAATGCTGGATCAACTATCCCTGGCCTATGGAGAGCTTGAGCGCAACCCAGAGCTTAGGGTGGGCGTAGTCCACGCCCACGGTGAGCATTTCAGTGCGGGTTTAGACCTGGTTGATGTGGGACCAGAACTTGCTCGTGGCGGAGCCATCTCGCTACCAGAAGGTGGACTCGATCCGTGGGGCATTACAAGCACACAAGTAAGCAAGCCCGTAGTTATGGCCATCCAGGGTATTTGCTACACCCTGGGTGTGGAACTCGCTCTCGCCAGCGATGTCGTCATCGCCCGCGAGGGTGCATCATTCGCCCAGCTTGAAGTTTCCAGGGGGATTTTGCCCTTTGGCGGTGCAACAACGCGGATGCCACGCGTGACGGGCTGGTCAAATGCCATGCGGTGGCTCCTTACCGCCGATACTTTTAGTGCCGCTGAGGCTCACCGGATCGGCATCGTCACCGAGGTCGTTGATGTCGACCCCCTGGAACGTGCCACCGAAATTGCTCTGCGTATTGCCCAACAAGCACCGCTTGCGGTGGCCGAAACTCTAGCCTCGGCACGTGCCGGTCAGATCGACCCCGGCGCCGAGGCGGCACAACTAGGCACAAGGCTGGGCCGTCTGATGGCAACCCGCGACGTTCAGCGCGGAATGGAAGCATTTATGACGAAGGCTCCCGCTTCCTTCGAAGGTGACTAGAGCCCCACCCACTCGATAAACTAGCTCACCTGACGAGGGAAGGGTCCCGTGGACCGAACGGCAGTAGTCACCGGTGCCAGTAGCGGTATTGGTGCTGGCGTAGCCAGAGAATTAGCACGGCGGTCCTGGCGAGTAGCAGTAGTAGGGCGCAACCCGGAGCGCACCAACGACGTTGCTCGCGCCATTGGCGCCATCCCATTCGTGTGCGACTTTGACCGCTTAGGAGACGTTCGAGCTCTCGCAAAGGAACTTAATAGCCGCTTTGATCGCATCGATGCGGTAGTCAATAACGCAGGGGGAATTGTTGCCACCGCCGAACGCAGCGAAGATCACCATGAACTAACCCTCCAGCGCAACCTCCTAGGTTCGGTGGTCTTGACCGAAGCGCTCGTGCCGAAACTGCTGCACACCAGGGGTCGCGTAATTCACACGTCATCGATGGTCTCAAAGCTTGGCCGCATTGATCTTGATGATCTGGATTTTGCTAAGCGCCGTTATGGAGCGGGCTGGTGGCCTTATGCCTCAGCGAAGCTCGGCGTGATTCTCTACGCGCGCTCTTTAGCAATGCGCACCGGGTTGGAAAGCTATCCGGTTCATCCAGGTTATGTTCAAAGTGGGTTTGGGTCAGAGTCCCGCAGTGGAAAAATTGTTCTCGCACTTTCTCGGTGGATGCAAATTAGTGTCGAGGCGGGAGCAGCACCGCTGGTCCACCTTGTCGACACTCCTGAGCTCGGTGTGGAAAATGGGACCTATTTTGATGGCTTGACCCCCGACGGGCCAACGCATCCATCTGCCGCAGATAGGACTTTCATTACGGCATACTGGCAAAAGCTAGCCGAATTAGTCGATGTGCCCGTGGAACACCACCACGCAACGTAGTCAAGGAGTTCTCATGTTGGTTTCTCGCCCCTCCCGCCTCGCACTGCCCCTTATCGCAGCGCTAGTTCTCGGCACCGCCGGCTGTTCCGTGCTCGAAGGATTCGGTCTAGGTACTAGCACCACCGCAACGGTGGACGCTCCCTCAACGCCGGATGTAACCGCCGATGCTGGGGCTCTAGCCGACGAGGAAACCCCAGCCTCAGAGACCGTGGAAGGACTCGTGGTTCCCACCTGCGACGCGATGTATTCCGAGGCGATCACTGCGGCATTTCTTGACGAAGAACGAGTCCCGCGTGGAGACACCAGCGATGGGGACTTTGGATTTGGTACCACCAACATTGAGTTGGTTTCGGTGCTGAAAAACGTTCGAAAGGATTTGAAAATTTCCTGCACCTGGTATTTACCGGCCAGCGAAAGTGTGTCCGTCACCTCGGTAGCGATTATTAGCGCCACCACTCGCGCTACCGTGGAATCGGTGCTGGGCAAGACGGAGGCTAGCAAGCAGGAAGCTGGTGGCGGCGCGCTCTGGAGCATTGCGTCGACGACCTCAGATATTTCGCCTGACTACATTGCCACCGAAGCCCATTTTCTCACGGAGATTACCTGCCCCTCTACTCTTGCCGAAACGGCCTGTGCGGCATGGGTCACCACTAATTACGCTTTTGGTGAGTCCGAACCGCTAACAATTGACGCCGCACGCCAACTCGGTTTGTATAGCAACTAATCAGCAAAAATTGCTGGCTTGAGCGCCCAGGCCAGCTGGGATTCAAACTCATGGGCCAAACCCAGCACTGTGACATCCCCACCAGCTCTGCCGACAAGTTGAACCCCAACGGGCAGTCCCCTCGGACTTGCCATCACTGGCAGGGCCACGGCGGGAAGCCCAGAAACATTAACGAAACTGCTATAGGGCGTAACCCCAATTTGCTGGGTGAAATTTCGCTCCGGATCGAACTTGTCATACGAATCCACCGGTGGTGGTGGAGTGGCGAGGCCTGGGGTGAGGATCACATCAAAGGGGGAAAAGCACTCAATTGTGTGAGTTTCAAACTGGGATAACTCCCGCAATGCCAGTGCGAGATCTCGCGCGCTCAGCGCCCGACCGGCCTGCACGAGATACCTAGTGAGCTCTTCTAACAACGATTCGCTACCTGGTGGGACATCAAGGGTTGCCGCTGAGGCTCGCCACAAGGTGGAAAAGGCGTTGAAATACCCTGGCCGTGGTTTCCAATCCAGCGTGGCCACCCGGTGTCCGGCCTGCTCGGCCAGGGCGACAACTTTTTCCAAAGCCGAGAGAGCTTCGGGTGCTAAATCAATATCAACATCATCACCCCAAGGATGATTAGTGGTGACCCCAATGGTGAGCCTGCGCAATGGAGCGCGCAAGGATTCTTGAAAGGAGACCGGGGGTGCGCTTACCCCGGTGGCCCGAAAGCTCGGGTTGGATCCCCTCATGGCGTCAAGTAACAAGGCGGCATCGGAAACATTTCTGGCAAGAGGGCCAGGCACCACCAGACCCCCTAGAGAATCAAATCCAGTGCCGGACGGAATAAGCCCGCGAGAGGGTTTAAACCCCACCAGACCACAGGTCCAGGCAGGAATGCGAACGCTACCCCCGCCATCGCTTCCCGGTGCAAAGGGAAGCAAACCACCCGCAGTGGCAGCTGCTGCCCCACCGCTCGAGCCACCAGCGCCAACGCTTAAGTCATAGGGGTTTCGAGTCGGTTCCAATACCTCAGATTCGGTATAGGAGGAAAGACCGAATTCACACACCGCTGATTTGCCCAGCGATATTCCTCCGGCTTCATCCAGTGCCACAGCCATGGGATCAGAAACACTCGGCAGGGGCGCGCCCTGAGTGAGTCGACTACCTGATCCGGTGGGAACACCAGCTCGGGCGGTGAGGTCTTTATCCGCAAAAGGCAAACCCCACAACATTCCCGGGTCACGCTCCCCCTCGTCCATTTTCCTAGCCTCAGCCCACGCAGTTTCTGGCGTGATGGTGACCAGAGCGTTGAGGGTTGGGTTGTGTCGATCTATCCGCTCCAAGAAATATTCAACAAGCTCTCGCGCGGAAAGCTCGCCAGATTTTCTGGCAGATACCAATTCCTGAGCGGTGCGAAAATGAAGAAACGACACGGTTGCAGACTACCGGGGTGCAACTTTCCCCATGGCACAAGTTCTATAATCAGCCCCAGGGGGAATTGTCATGTCGCGATATACCAAAGGCCTCAGGGCGCCAATGGGTGCCGTGCTGGTTCTGCTCACCCTCAGCGCATGTTCACCCACCCAGGAACTCATCTTGGAACCCGAGTTGGCGATACCCGAAGAAACTGCTGTGGAAACTGAAATTCCCACCGCGGCC
>LIAY01000099.1 GCA_001438965.1 Microbacteriaceae bacterium BACL25 MAG-120322-bin65
CCGACGCGGCATCACCGGGGCGCTCGATATCACTTCAGAAATTTCTGCCAGTGTGCCGGTGTGCTCGGTTTCTTCCACAACTTCAAGCACAAAGGCACCAGAGGTGCGGGTTGCCGAACGTAACGGAACCTTGACTCGAACGCCGGGTTCAACCTCTTGACCCTCGGCTATGCGGTAGTCAAAAAGGCGGTCAAGTTGTGGCAAACGGGTGTCCAAGACAACTCGGGCAATGCGCTGACCACTATTCACATCAACTAGCTTGGCGTAACTGCTCCACTCTGTTGAGCCGCTCCCACGGGAAGTCATAATCGGTGCGCCCAAAGTGGCCATATGCCGCAGTTGGCAGGAACTTCGTGTTGAGCAAATCGAGTTGCTCGATGATGGCGCTGGGGCGCAAATCGAATACGGCGTTAATGGCCTTTTCGATCCGCTCAGGGCTAATCGTCTCTGTTCCAAACGTTTCGATGAACATGCTCACCGGGTGTGCGGTGCCAATAGCGTAAGAAACCTGAATCTCGACTTTTTCCGCAAAACCGGCCGCGACCACGTTCTTGGCAACCCAACGCAGTGCGTAAGCGGCAGAGCGGTCAACCTTGGTGGGGTCTTTTCCGCTAAAAGCTCCACCACCGTGACGAGACGCGCCGCCATAGGTATCAACAATGATTTTCCGACCGGTCAGCCCGGCATCACCATCTGGTCCTCCGGTAACAAACTCGCCGCTCGGGTTTATCAAGTAGCGAATGTTAGACGTGTCGAGATCAACCTGGTCCAACACAGGGTTTATCACGTGTTGCTTGAGGTCTGCTTCAATCTGCTCTTGGGTAATTCCGGGGTCATGCTGAGTGGAAATAACGATCGTGTTCAACTCAACAGGTTTAGTGCCGTCGTAGCCAATAGTGACCTGGGTTTTGCCATCGGGACGAAGGTAACTTACCGCGCCTGACTTCCTAGCAACGGAGAGCTGTTGGGCAAGGCGGTGTGAGAGCCACAGAGGCATCGGCATGTAAGCATCGGTCTCCGTTGTGGCATAGCCGAACATGATGCCCTGATCCCCCGCACCCAGCGTGTCATAGGGGTCCACGGACTCGCCACTGCGCTGCTCAAGAGACTGATCAACCCCAGCCGCGATATCGGGTGATTGCTGCCCCAGAGAGAGGTGCCACTGGAAACCATCGGCGTCGATACCAATCGACTGCTCCGTGTACCCGATAGATCGCACTAAATCCCGAACAATTTTTTCAACATCGACGACGGACTTCGAGGTGACCTCACCAGCAACATGAACCATGTTCCCCGCGCTAAGAGACTCAATAGCGCAACGTGAGCCCTTATCGCCTTCTAGGAAAGCATCAAGAAGCGCATCGCTGATCTGGTCGCACATTTTGTCGGGGTGACCCTCGGTCACTGATTCCGAAGAGAAATAACGCATAAGCCCTACCTATCGGTCAAGCAGAGCATCCAGTAGTCGCTCCGCAATGGAAGATTTCATTCCTTCGACCGACAGTGACTGCGGGCTCGCGGTGAAAAATAGTGTCACTGTCGTTTCTACTGCCCCAAAGCCTACCCGCTCGCCTACGAGGTTTGCCACCATGACATCCACATTCTTGGCCGCCATTTTGTCCTTGGCCCGATCCGCTCGAATCTGTTCGTCGACTTCTGTCTCGGCGGTGAACCCCACCAGAATCTGCCCCCAAGGCTTCTTTGCGCCAAGTTGAGCCAGGATGTCGGGAGCAGGTACTAGCTCCGGCGCCCAGTGTGCGCCCAAATCTGCCTTGGAAAGCTTCTCGGCCGAGAATTTATCTGGTACCCAGTCCGCTACCGCAGCAGTCATGAACACAACATCAGCCTCAACAGATTCCCGGATCATCACCTCGGCTAGAGCCATCACATCGGGTGCCTCAATTACTCGAACGCCCGAGGGTGGCGTCACCTCTAGATGAGCCGCCACCAGAGTCACCGAGGCTCCACGCCGGGCTGCTGCCGCAGCAATCTGGACACCCATTTCTCCTGTTGAACGGTTGCCAAGAAACCTGACCGGATCGAGATACTCCCTTGTGCCCCCGGCGGAAATTAGTACATTTTTTCCAGCCCAGTCTTGGGGTCGAGCCAGCGACAGCGCATAGTCGGCGATGGCATCCGGCTCGGACATGCGACCAACGCCACTATCCATTCCGGTGAGCGGGCCAGATTCGGGCCCAATGATGTGAACGCCTCGCACACGAAGAGCGGCAATATTGGCAACGACGCTGGGGTGATCCCACATTTCAGTGTGCATCGCAGGAGCAATCAACACCGGGGCGGTGGTGGCCAAAAGAGTCGTTCCCAACAAGTCAGGTGCCAAACCAGCTGCCATATTGGCAATCGTGTGGGCCGTTGCCGGTGCGATGATCACCAGATCTGCTTGCTGGCCTAGGGCAACATGGCGTACTTCGGCGACATCATCGAAGAGCTCCGTGAACACGCGGTTGCGGGAGATTGCCTCCCAGGTAGGCATCCCCACAAATTTCAGTGCTGAGGCGGTAGGAATGACAGTCACGATATGTCCGCGCAACACAAGTTCACGAACGAGAATTACGGCCTTATAGGCAGCAATTCCACCGGCAACACCGACCACCACAGTGAGCGGTGAGCTGGAGCTTTCGGCCTTAGCCATGGGTACGACTAGCTGTTGTGGTGGAGGACAAGCTTGCCCTCGTTGATTTCACGCAACGCGATGCTGAGAGGTTTCTCATCCATCGTCGAGGGCACCAAAGGGCCAACGTGCTCGTAAATGTTGCCATCGCCGAGGTCTGAATAGTAAGCATTAATTTGACGCGCGCGCTTGGAAGCAAAGATAACCAACTGGTACTTGGAGTCCACCGCGGTCAGAAGTTCGTCAATAGGTGGCTTGATGATGCCATCGCGGCGCAGGGACATTTTTACTCCTTGGAAGCAGTCTGGTGGGTTGAACCAAACACTAAGTCTACGATGCTTTGACCCGCGTGTTCGACGACACTGTTGATGACAACGAAATCGCATTCATCTTGAGCCGCTAACTCACTAACGGCGGTGCGCAATCGCACTTCTCGCTCAGTGCCATCCTCCGTCCCACGCTGCGCCAAGCGGCGCTCTAGTTCCTCAAACGACGGTGGGGCGACGAAAACACGCAAGGCGCCATGAACCCTCTTCGCAACCGAGCGAGCACCCTGAATATCAATCTCCAAGATGACGTTCTTTCCCTGATCGAGCAGGTCCTCGACGGGGGCTTGGGGCGTGCCGTACCGATGGCTCTCGTGCACGGTGGCCCATTCAAGAAGTTCGCCGGCGGTAATGAGGCGGTCGAATTCCGATTCGGCGACAAAGTAATAGTGCTCGCCTTCCCTCTCACCCCTGCGCGGTTTTCTGGTCGTCGCAGAGACGCTCAGCACAAATTCTGGATAATTCTGGGTAATCCAGGACACTATCGTGCCCTTACCGACCGCGGTCGGGCCCACAAGGACCAACAAAGTGCCGCGTAGGTGCGGCAAATAATGACGAAAAAGTCTGACTACCTGAACGCGAAGCGCAGTTCGCTGACGAATACGCAAGCCCCCAAGCCGAGCCGTGGGGCGAATACCAAGCTCGGTCAGTAAGCGTTCAACTTTGGTAACGCCCATTCCCGGTATCGCTTGCAAAAACCAATCCACTCTTAGCCCACGCAATACTGGCGGGGCTTCTTCGTTTTCAGAATCATCAAAAAGTTCAATAATTCGCTTCTCGCCACGGGCGATGGATTGTTTGAGTTCCGCCCTATTTTGGCGCATGGCCACACCCTCAGCAGAGGAGCTCACCGGGTCGAAAGGACTCATGCGGACTGCAATTGCGTCATAGCGAGCTCATAGCGACTCGGGAAACCCTCGGGGCCACCACCGATGATGCCCCGGGCTGAAGCGGCGAGAAGATGATGGGAGTGGGGGAAATGATCTCTTGATTCATTCAATTTCGCCCCCTGCGCGCCGTAACCAGGGGCGAGGATCGGCATCGCCGGTTGATTCGTCAGATCCACACCTAGTTGAGCGTGATCCACTGTCGCACCGATGACCACACCATGGCTAGTCAAGGAGCCAGGGTTGTCCTCTCTAAAACGCGAGAGCTCCTCGATGACCCCTCCCGCGACACTAACTCCATCACTGCGTTGAGCACTCTGAAGCTGCCAGGCCTCAGCGTTGGAAGTGGCTGCGAGTACAAAAATCCCTTTGCCATGCGATAGCGAAAGCTCTAGGGCCGGCATCAGTGCACCTAAGCCCTGATAGGGAACGAGGGTTAGAGCGTCGACCTCGAAATCCGCGCCGGGACTCAGCCACGCCTCGGCGTATCCCAACATGGTAGAGCCAATATCGCCTCGCTTAGCATCCCCAATAACGCAAATTCCCAACCCGCGGCACTCCCCAAGCAGACGGGCAAGAGCAGTCATTCCCGGCAGCCCCAAACGTTCAAAAAACGCGGCCTGGGGTTTCACAAACCGTGGTTTCACCTC
>LIAY01000100.1 GCA_001438965.1 Microbacteriaceae bacterium BACL25 MAG-120322-bin65
CCACCCGGTGTGGCTCGCGAAGTTCGGCTGCTTGAGTCACCACCCGAGGGAAATCACCTAGTGAGGCAATCAGGCTTGATTCAGTGTCGTGCGTGAGTAACGAGGGGTCACACACATCCCTGGTTACACCGGATGCTTGGGCATTTCTGGCAACCTGATGCGTTCTGGCGTGGGCGTATTGCACATAAAAAACGGGGTTGTCGTTTGTGCGCTTGGTCAAAATATCTGAATCGAGCGTCAAAGGAGAATCTGCGGGATAGCGCGCTAGCGAATAGCGCAAAGCATCCGTGCCAAGCCAATTCCTCAAATCATCCAGTTCAATAATGTTTCCAGCGCGCTTAGAGAGCTTGGCGCCGTTAATACTGACTAGCTGGCCAATGAGAACCTCGACGTTGAAATCGGGGTCTTCTCCAGCAGCACCGGCGAGAGCTTTCAAACGGTGAACATACCCGTGGTGATCAGCACCCAGGAGGTAAATCTTCTTAACAAAACCGCGATCAGTTTTGGACAGGTAATACGCGGCATCAGCCGCAAAGTAGGTGTACACGCCATTGGCGCGGCGAATCACGCGGTCTTTGTCATCACCAAAGTCGGTGGTGCGAACCCACACCGCCCCCTCTTCTTCAAAGACGTGACCGGTGGCGCGCAAACGATCCACGGAGTCATCGATGGGACTTGGTTTGTTTGCGACACTGCTGTGAAGCTCTCGTTCTGAAAACCACACATCAAAATCAACGTTGAAATCGGCGAGGGATTTCTTGATATCGCCTAATTGCAGTTGATAGGCAGCCTCTCGAACTTGCTCAGGCCCTCCCTGCTCCAACACGTCAGGGTCATTGGCCAAAACCCGCTGTGCGAGTTCGCCAATGTAGTCACCCTGGTATCCACCCTCGGGTGGCGGGTTCCCGTGAGCACTGGCGTGAACTGATTGCCCAAAAAGGTCCATTTGAGCACCAGCGTCATTGATATAAAACTCACTGGTGACGCTCGCACCCGCTTTGCGCAGCACTCGGACTAAAGAGTCGCCTAAGGCCGCCCACCGGGTGTGGCCGATGTGGAGGGGACCGGTTGGGTTTGCCGAAACAAATTCGACGTTGATGATCTGCCCATCAAGCTCCGTACTGGAGCCATACGCACTCCCTGATTCCACGATGGTGACAACCAGTGCGCCGGCTGCTGCTGCATCCAAAGTGATGTTAATAAAACCGGGACCCGCGACCTCGGCAGCCGCAATGCCCGGCTGCTCTAATAATGCTGTGGCGAGCGCCTGCGCCAATTCGCGCGGGTTAGTGCCCACGGTCTTCGCGAACTTCATCGCGACAGAGGTAGCCCAGTCACCGTGATCACGGCTGCGCGGTCTCTCCAGAGCAACGTCGCTACTGGCTATCGAAACCTCATGCCCCAGTGAGCTCAGGTGGGATGCGACAAGCCCCGCAATAGTCTCTGCAAGCGCCCGGGGATCCACAACGCACAATCCTAGTAGCGGGTCTGACTAGGCCCTCGTGAGGAGGTAACCTTGGAGAGCCCTATCGAGCCCCCATAGCTCAGGGGATAGAGCGTCTGCCTCCGGAGCAGAAGGCCGCAGGTTCGAATCCTGCTGGGGGCACTTACCCACTGACACCGGCTTTCTTAGCATCTGGGCTTTCGTGGACTTCGAGGAACTCAAAAAGCTCTACGTCATCAACACCGGGGAATGTTCCGCCTCGAAGCGGTGACAGGGCGTGGGCATGCAATCGTGCACTGGTCCAGGCTTTACCTGACCATTTCTCCAACAACGCGCCATCAGGGCGACGACAGCATTCGGTGTCGGGGCACCGAGAGGTTTTGCGCTCAGTCGTATCCCGGCCTCTAAACCATTTAGCGTCTTCGAATTTCACCCCCACTGTGATGGAGAACTCATCGGCTAGGGACGTGCCAATCTGGGTGGATTCCCAAAAGGTGCCTTCTGGGGTGTCGGTGTATTGGTAGTACTCGGTCGTTCGATTGGTGCGCACAAATGCTTCCCGGGCACTCCAGTGTCGACACACCACCTGGCCCTCAGTAGACCCGGTGACATCAACCGGCAGGGCAAGCCCATCGTTTTCATACGCCTTATATACGGCACCATCATCAGCTACGCGCAAGAAATGCAGTGGCAGGCCTAAATGCGTTGTGGCGAGGTTCATAAAGCGAAGACCCGCTGCTTCATGCGTAACCCCAAAAGCATCGCGGAAATCCTCGACTGCCAGATTTTTACTCTTTTTGGCGGCGCTGAGAAATTCCAACGCCTGGGTCCGTGGCATCAGACACGCTGCTGCGAAGTAGTTAATATCGAGGCGTTGTTGCAGAAATTCCTCATAGGTGCGAGGAACCGGGTGGCCTAAGAGCTGATGGGCAATGGCTTGTAAAGCTAGAGAGCGCAAACCGTGCCCACCGGGGATGGAAGCTGGGGGCAAATAGATTCGTCCGTTTTCTAAATCGGTAACACTTCTCGCACTGCGCGGTAAATCGCCCACGTGGACAATTTCCAGACCCAGGCGATTAGCCATCAGGGCCACTTCTCGGTGAGTTAAAGCGCCGGTGGTGTGACCAATGGAACGAACCAAGTCATCAGCTAATTCTTCCAAATCGCTGCGGTAGTTATCCAGATCCCGCATCCGCAAGCGCAACTCGGTATTAGCCCTCCTGGCTTCTTCTGGTGTTGCCAATGCCCGGGTTTCACGCCGCACCAGTTCTTGATACAACCCAGTGAGCACCCGAAGCTGATCGTCCGTGGTTCCTTTGCTCAGGCGAAGCTTGGGTAAACCCAAAGCGGTCATCATCGGCAGAGTTTGCGCTTTGGACCATTCACGCTCCAACTGGGCTCGCTCACTAGGCGGACTCAGATCTAGTAGCTGCGAAATCTCAACACCAAGCACTTCTGCCAAGGCAGACACCAAGCCAATTTTGGCTTCCCGCTTACCGGTTTCCACCAGAGATAGCTGGCTGGAGGTGACACCCACCTGTGCACTGAGCCCATCTAGGGTGAGTCCCGCTTGTTGCCGAAAGTGTCGAACCCGCTGGCCTAGAGCCAAAATTTCTACCATTGTCTGACAATAACGCAAAAAGGTCGTTTTTTGACAGGCTAAATGGTGGGTCGGGGGTCGTGTTATTGACAATAGTGGAGTTATCGACTCATTAAGGAGCCCCTCATGACGATCATTTCCGACACAAAAATGACATCCGCTGCCACAGATCGTAACTCTCAACCCCTCGATGTTCTCAAATGGGTTAACGAAGCAGCAGCGTGGATGACGCCAGATCGGGTCGTCTGGTGTGATGGCTCGCCTGGGGAAGCCAAGAGTCTCAAAGAGGAGATGGTGGAGAGCGGAACCCTCATTGCGCTGAATTCCAAAAAGCGCCCCCGCAGTTTTCTCGCCCGCAGTGAACCAAGCGATGTGGCGCGAGTCGAGGCGCGCACCTTCGTGTGCAGCACTGACCCTGTGGACGCGGGCCCGACCAACAATTGGGTTGACCCCGAATCCATGAAAGCGACCCTGCAGGAGGCAAGCAAAGGAAGCATGAAAGGCCGCACCCTCTATGTGGTGCCCTTTGCTATGGGTCCTCTTCAATCTCCTCTGGCACGATGTGGCGTCCAGATTACGGATTCACCCTATGTCGTCCTAAGCCTGCACCTGATGGTGCGCGTGAGTACAACCGTTCTTGAGGCGATCGCCGCAGGACGCTCCTGGACTAAGGGCACCCACACGGTGGGGGCACCCCTGGAAGCCGGGGAGATAGATAGCTCGTGGCCTTGTAACGAGACCAAGTACATCAGCCATTTTCCGGAGACCAACGAAATTGTGTCCTTTGGCTCCGCATACGGTGGAAACGCTTTGCTTCCCAAGAAGGCTTTCGCCCTGCGCATTGCCTCCGTGCTCGCCAAGGCAGAAGGCTGGCTTGCCGAGCACATGCTCTTGGTGAAGGTGACGAGCCCCGAAGGCAAGAGCTACACCTTGGCCGCTGCCTTCCCGAGTGCCTGTGGCAAAACGAACTTTGCCATGATGCAACCCACCATCCCCGGTTGGAAAGTGGAAACTCTCGGCGATGACATTGCTTGGTTGGCGCCAGGGTCTGACGGTCGCCTGCGTGCGATCAACCCCGAAGCTGGTTTCTTTGGTGTCGCTCCGGGCACAGGCGAATCCACCAATCCGGTTGCCATGGACATGATCCAAAGCGACACCATTTTCACCAACGTTGCCCTCACCACCGAGGGAGACGTGTGGTGGGAGGGCATGACTAAAACCGTTCCCCAGGGACTCACTAACTGGCAAGGCGAGCCTCATGATGCAAAAGGCC
>LIAY01000101.1 GCA_001438965.1 Microbacteriaceae bacterium BACL25 MAG-120322-bin65
GAAGCTCTCACCCCCATTCGGGAAAGAACTCACGAGTTACTCAAGGATCCAGCGGAGCTTGATCGCATTCTTGCCTCAGGGGCTGCCAAAGCTCGCATAAGGGCCGAAGCGACTCTGGAGCGTGTTCATGAATCGCTGGGGCTTCTGCCCGCTGGGCGCTAAGGCTCGCGTAAGGTTGCACTCGTGAAAATTTCGGTTATTGGGTGCGGCTATTTGGGTGCCGTCCATGCTGCCTCGATGGCTGAATTGGGTCATCAGGTTTTAGGAATCGACGTCGATGAGGCAAAAGTCGCATCTCTCCAACGCGGCGTAGCACCGTTTCATGAGCCCGGTTTCGATGACCTGCTCGTCAAAAACGCACAGCGCCTGTATTTCACCACCGATATGGCCGCTGCAGCAGATGCAAAGGTTCACTTCATCGCTGTGGGCACACCACAATCAGCCGATGGCTCAGCGGATATGACCTACGTCAACGCTGCAATCGAGGGACTCATCCCCTACCTTTCACCGGGGGACCTCGTAGTCGGCAAATCAACGGTGCCAGTCGGCACGGCGCAGCGGCTGTCGGAGTCGGTTGTTTCAAGCGGTGCGATCCTGATGTGGAATCCAGAATTTTTGCGTGAAGGATTTGCGGTGGAGGACACCCTCTCCCCCGATCGACTCGTCTATGGCCTCCCGGAAGGTGAATCAGGCGATGCCGCTCTAGCCATACTTGACTCGGTTTATGAACTCATTCTCGCTAAGCAAACGCCTCGGCTGGTGATGAATTTTGCCACCGCAGAATTAGTAAAAGTAGCCGCCAACTCTTTCCTGGCCACCAAAATTTCTTTCATCAATGCCATGGCAGAAATTGCGGAAGTAACGGGGGCGAATGTCACCGAGCTAGCTGATGCAATTGGGCACGATTCTAGAATTGGTCGTCGTTTCCTCAACGCCGGCATCGGTTTTGGTGGAGGTTGCCTCCCCAAAGATATCCGCGGGTTTGTTGCCAGGGCAGAGGAACTAGGTGTTGGCCAGTCACTTGATTTCCTTAGAAGTGTGGATGCGATCAATCTGCGCAGACGCGCCCGGGTAGTCGATGTCGTTATCGAGGAACTAGGCGCTCTCGCGGGTAAGAAGATTGCAGTGTGGGGCCTAGCCTTCAAACCTGACTCTGATGACATTAGGGATTCCCCAGCACTGGATATTGTTGAAAATCTCGCGAGAGCAGGAGCCCGCGTTATTGCCGCAGACCCTCAAGCGTCGGGACCCGCTCGAAAACGTATTGAACACGCTGGTCTTGCCTCTTCTGTGACGCTAACCGATGACCATCATGAATCAGCCAGAGGTGTCGACGCCATTGTTGTGGCAACCGAGTGGAATGTTTTCTGCGAGGAAGACCCCACCGCTATTGCTCCCCTGGTTTCCAACAAACTTGTCATCGATGGTCGAAACACCCTCGACTCCAAAGCGTGGAAAGCAGCGGGCTTTACCTATCGCGGAATGGGCCGCTCCTAGCAAACCCAGAAGAGGGTTACCCGATCTGCCCGGCTTCCTGTGACAGGGAGGGCTGTATTTCTTAGGTAAAAACCGTATAGTAAAACCTAGTAACGTGCTCCGGGGTCAGTGAAAATCTGAGCCGGCGGTGATAGTCCGCGACCCGACTGCAACGAGAGTTGTTGGCGGTTGATTGGGTGAAATTCCTGAACCGACGGTTAAAGTCCGGATGGTAGGAGGCGTACTGCGAGGGCTGGGAATTTTGTGGCCCCCGTTTGCGTTGCCTTATCCCGGAGCTAACCCTGAAATGGAGCTATCCGGATGGCAACCTCACCCCGCGACGCGTCTGCTGGCGAGCATGTCGCGATGCGCCGTGCGCTGGAACTTGCCTCCCAGGGTCCTCTGCGCGGGCCAAACCCTCAGGTGGGCTGTGTCCTCCTTGATGCCCAGGGCAAGATTGTTTCCGAGGGATGGCATGAAGGTGCCGGGACCGCCCACGCCGAGGTGGTGGCGCTAGCGAACCTGTCCAAATCCGGCACGAGCGCCGAGGGGCTCACCGCTGTTGTCACTCTGGAGCCTTGTTCACACACGGGTCGAACAGGGCCCTGCGCAAACGCCCTGGCTGAAGCAGGAATCTCCCGGGTTCTTTTCTCTGTTTCTGATCCCGGCGATGAATCGGGCGGCGGCGGAGAAGTGTTGACCAAAGCTGGCATTGAGGTCCGCGGCGGTATTGAACTAGAGGCTGGGGAAAAGCTTCTTGAACGCTGGCTTGTCTCCACTGGGTCCCAACGCCCTTGGGTCACCGTCAAATGGGCCATGTCCCTTGATGGGAGGGCCGCTGCTGTTGATGGCACAAGCCAGTGGATTACCTCAGCCACAACACGGCAGAGGGTCCATAACGACCGATCAGCCCATGATGCCATCGCGGTGGGGACGAAAACAGTCATTATTGATGACCCCAGTCTTACTGCCAGGAAACCTGATGGCACATTATTCGAGCAGCAGCCCTTCGCGGTGGTAGTGGGCGAGACGAGCTTGCCTTCAGGTGCCAAAGTTCGAAACCACCCTGGTGGCTTTCTTCACCATCAAAGTCACGATCTCCGCCAGTTGTGTCAGGAACTTTTCGAACTAGGGCATCGGAGCCTCTACGTCGAAGGTGGTCCTACCCTTGCGAGCGCTTTTATCAAAGCTGGCCTCGTTGACGAATTTCACATCACCATGGGTGCGCTGCTGCTGGGTGGCACCAAGCTCGCTACTACCGACATCGGTGTGAGCACTATGGAAGATGCGCTGAAGCTCGACATTCAGAGCGTGACGCAGTCTGACACAGATGTTTTTGTTATTGCCCGACCACACAAGCAGGGAGTGTAGAAATGTTTACCGGATTAGTGGAAGAAATGGGCGCCATAGCGTCGTTAGAGAAAAGTGGCGACGGGGTTCGTGTCACGATCGAAGCAAGCGTCGTTCTTGACGATATTTCACATGGAGATTCGATCAATGTCGGTGGAACGTGCCTGAGCGCCATCGATTTCACTGCCACCTCTTTTGCGGCGGAGGTCATGAAAGAAACTTTGGATCATTCCGCTGCCGGGATATGGAAAGTGGGCACCCGGGTGAACCTGGAGAGAGCTGCAACACTTGGCTCGCGCCTTGGCGGACACATTGTCCAAGGCCACGTGGATGCCACTGCTGAAGTTCTCCAGATCACACCTGGTGACAAATGGAGCGTGATTCGATTCTCCCTCAGTCCCGACATTGCACCCTTGGTCGCTCACAAAGGTTCATTAACCCTCAGCGGTGTTTCCTTGACCATTTCTGCACTCGGCACGGACTGGGCAGAAGTCTCCCTGATTCCAGAAACTCTTGAGGCAACCACTCTCGGGTCACTCACAGTCGGTGAGACGATCAATGTGGAGACCGACATAGTGGCTCGTCACGTCATGAGACTGCTCGAGTTCACAAAAGGGGACGCCCCCTCATGAGTATCGGCACTATCAAAGAGGCACTTGAGCATCTCAGGCTTGGGCGACCCATCATTGTGGTTGACGATGAAGCGCGGGAAAACGAGGGCGACATTGTTCTCAGCGCTCAACTAGCGACACCTGAGTGGGTGGGCTGGACCATTCGCCACTCTTCGGGCTATTTGTGTGCACCGATGACAGCTGAGCGCGCACGAGCGCTTGAATTACCTCCCATGGTCCAGGACAACGAGGATCCCAAGCGAACGGCTTACACGGTCAGCGTGGACGCCTCCAGTGGCATCACCACCGGTATTGGTGCCTCCGATCGCTCCAGAACCCTCAGGACCCTTGCTGATCCTTTAGCAACACCGTCTTCGCTGATTAGGCCAGGCCATATTCTGCCGCTAATCGGTGTTCCCGGTGGGCTCACAGAGCGCCCCGGTCACACCGAGGCCTCCATTGAATTAATGAACCTCGCCGGGTTAGAACCTGTGGCTGTTATTGGTGAAGTTGTCGGTGATGACGGTGAACTATTACGCCTGCCGCAACTCTTAGAATTTGGGGCGCAAAATAATGTCCCTGTCATCACCATCAAGGCCCTGATTGAGGAACTCGATTCCGAGCATCCCAGTGGTGGGGCAGCTAGTCCACGGCCTTCAGTTGTTGCCGATCAGCGCGTGATTTTCGAAGTAGAAACCAGAGTCCCCACCGAACACGGAGTTTTTGATCTGCGGGCATATCGTGACCGCGCAACGGGGGCTGACCACATTGCCATTGTCTCGGGAACCCCGCACGATGGAATGCTGGTGCGCC
>LIAY01000102.1 GCA_001438965.1 Microbacteriaceae bacterium BACL25 MAG-120322-bin65
ATCACCGCAAAATCAGCTACACCGCTAGGAATAATGCCCAGGATCGGCAGTGCCGGAACCGCTTGCAGATTTGTTCCCAGTGGGGAAATGAGCGCCCCCACTCCCAAGCTAAAACCAGGCCCCACTATCCACGCTGTGGCCCACACGATGATCGTGGGAAGAATGGCCAGTTGCGCCATTGATAACACCACAATCCCCCACAGGCTCGGTTGTAGCGATTCATAGAGACCAATCACCGTGCCAAAGGATGAAACCAGCAGGCCCGACACCGCCAGAGATGCCACCCCGATAACACCGGCCACCGAGGCAATACCCGCAGCTGTTCCGGTCCGGAGAATGGACCAGACGTTTTCTGGAAGCAGGGAAGAAACAACCTTGTTTCCTGCCGATTCCTCGCCAACCCACGTCGCAATGGCCATGCCGGCGGCAAGGAACAACGCGGGGCGAACCAACGCATCAAGCAACGAAAAACCGACTACCTGTTCTGGCAGAGATAAGACTAGAAGATAGCTAAGCCCCACCATGGTTCCTACGGCTAAAAACCAGGTGAGAAATGGGTACGCCCTGGCGCCATCACGTCGTGCGATGCGATACCCCCACAACAGGGTCAATACGGCTACCCCTAGGAGTGCGATATCGACGGTGAATTCTCTCGCCAAAGCGCCCAGGGCAAGCGAATCAGCTAGCTCTGGGGAAAGAACAAACTGGAGGGGAACACCGTGACCGAGCAACCAGCCGTCAACGGCCACGCCCCACGACGAAAGGAGATTGGTGGAAAACCCATCATCAAAAGCCCACACCAAGGTGAGCGGGGCAAAAAACAAGCCGAGGCCAAGTCCCACCAACACCACAACATCGAGCAGCGTGGCAAGGGCGATTAGACGGGCATTCATGGCGATTTGAGCTTATCGCCCAGCTCCCACACCGCCGCGATACGACCTACAGCGAAGCGATGACCTCGCGCATCAAATCAGCGGTCTCACTGGGTGTTTTACCCACTTTGACACCCGCTGCTTCGAGGGCTTCCTTCTTCCCAGCTGCTGTCCCGGCAGAACCCGACACAATTGCTCCCGCGTGTCCCATAGTTTTACCCTCGGGGGCAGTGAAACCGGCGACATAGCCGACTACAGGCTTAGTCACGTGATTTTTGATGAATTCTGCCGCACGCTCTTCAGCATCTCCACCGATTTCACCGATCATCACAATCGCTTTAGTCTCGGGGTCGTTTTCAAAAGCTTCCAGAGCATCAATGTGTGTGGTTCCCACAATCGGGTCGCCACCAATGCCAATAGCAGTAGAGAAACCAATATCGCGAAGCTCAAACATCATCTGATAGGTCAAAGTTCCAGACTTCGAGACCAAACCAATGGGGCCCTTGCCCGTGATGGTCGCTGGAGTGATACCGGCCAGTGCCTCACCCGGGGTGATAATGCCGGGGCAGTTGGGGCCAATGATGCGCGTGGCGCCCACTTTCTGAGCGTGCGCCCACAGCTGCGCAGTGTCGTGAACCGGAATTCCCTCGGTAATGATGACCAAGAGAGGAATCTTGGCATCAATGGCCTCCATGGCGGCATCTTTAGAAAAAGCTGGCGGAACAAACGCCACTGAGACACTCGCACCGGTCTTCTCCATAGCCTCGGCAACCGTGGCAAACACAGGCAAGGTGACATCGCCGTGGGTCACGGTGGTGCCAGCTTTACGAGCGTTGACGCCACCGACGACCTTGGTACCGGCAGCAAGCATCAACGCGGTGTGCTTAGACCCTTCACCACCGGTGATGCCCTGGACAATGACAAGCGAATCTTTGTTGAGAAAAATGGACACTATTTTTTCCTTACTGTGACGCGAGTTCGGCGGCTTTTTGCGCGCCTTGATCCATGGTGTCTGCCAACGTCACCAGCGGGTGGTTTGCAGCAGCGAGAATTTCACGGCCTTTGTCAACGCTGTTGCCATCGAGGCGCACTACCAGCGGCTTGGTGGCGCCATCGCCAATGATTTTCAGCGCCTGAACAATGCCATTAGCGACCGCATCACAAGCGGTGATGCCGCCAAAGACGTTAACAAAAACGCTCTTGACCTGAGGGTCACCCAGGATGACATCAAGGCCGGCGGCCATCACTTCAGCTGAGGCTCCACCACCGATGTCTAAGAAGTTGGCTGGCTTAACCCCGCCATAGTGCTCACCGGCATAGGCAACAACATCCAGGGTTGACATGACCAACCCTGCACCGTTGCCAATAACGCCCACTTCGCCATCGAGTTTGACGTAGTTGAGATCATGCGCTTTGGCTCTTTCTTCCAGCGGGTCCGCTGCTTCCTTGTCCGCCAACTCAGCGTGATGCGGGTGGCGGAAGTCAGCATTTTCATCCAAGGTGACCTTGCCATCAAGGGCGATGATCTCGCCGGTCTTGGTCAACACCAACGGGTTCACTTCAACCAGGGTGGCATCTTCTTTGACAAACACGTCATAGAGGCTCACAAAAACGGGAGCAACAGCATCAACAAGCTCTGCGGGGAATTTTGCAGCAACGGCAATGTCTTTAGCTTTGGCTAAATCAATACCGGATGCCGGGTTGATGGCAATGCGAGCAAGCGCGTCGGGGCGTTCCTCGGCAAGCACTTCGATTTCCATTCCACCCTCATAGCTACACAGCACGAGGTAGTTGCGATTAGCGCGATCGAGCAGCACCGAGAAGTAGAACTCCTGGTCAATATCAGCACCGGCTGCCACCATCACGCGGCGAACAATGTGGCCTTTGATATCGAGACCCAGTATCGCCGCAGCTGCAGCGGTGGCATCATCAGCGGTGGGGGCTACTTTCACTCCACCGGCTTTGCCGCGACCACCAGTTTTCACCTGCGCCTTGACGACCGTGAGTCCGCCAATTTTTTCAGCCGCTGCGTGGGCTTGTTCTGGCGTGTCAGCGATGAGACCTGCCAGAACAGGAACACCGTGACGTTCAAACATGTCTCGAGCTTGATATTCGTATAAATCCACGCCTGTGGGTCCTTCCGGTTTGTCGGCTAGGAGAAATCAGAGATGATTCCCCAACGCACTCTCAACAGTGAAAGGAGGGAACCGCCCTCAACCCTATCTGCTTCCCCAGCCCCACCAGCGCACCACAACACCTAGTCAAGCTTGGTTATGGGAGCGATTTTTATCAGCAAGCGCTTAGTTCCCCCGCTATCAAAGCTCACCTCGGCAATGCGTTTAGCGCCCTCGCCCGTGACCTGAAGAACCCGACCTTGGCCAAAATCATCGTGGGAGATTCGATCCCCCACCGCCAGGGTGAGATCGCCATTGTCGCGAACGCTGGAGGTGACACGATTGGCCCATTGCGTGGTGCGAGGCGGAGCCTTAGGCAACTCATCGCGAACACTGATGCCGCGCGAGCGAGCCGAGCCAGAACCTTGCCAGCCTGAGCTGCGAATCGAGGAACCCAACTGATGACCCGACCCGCCGGTAGCGGCCTGAGATTCGCGCCAAGTAACGAGCTCGGTGGGGATTTCGGAAAGAAAACGACTGGGTTGGGCGATAGCCGTGTCACCAAACGTGCTTCGACTCATCGCCAAAGACAAATGCAACTTCTTTTTCGCTCGCGTAATTCCCACATAGAGCAGACGGCGCTCTTCCTGAATTCCGCCGGGTTCTCCGGCGCTCATCCGGTGGGGCAGCAGGTCCTCTTCTAAGCCAGTGAGGAACACCACATCAAATTCCAAACCCTTAGCTGTGTGCAAAGTCATCAGAGACACGGTGCCAGTGGCATCATCTAAATCATCAGCTGCGGCCACCAGGGAGACCTCGGTGAGGAAATCAGTCAGGGTTCCATCGGGATTGTTTTTGCCAAATTCTCGGGTGACCCCGACAAGTTCCATCACGTTTTCGGCCCGGGCATTATCTTGTGGGTCACTACTGGCCTGCAAGAGGGAAAGATACCCAGTGGCGTTCAAGATTGTCTCCACAATCTTTACCGGCGGATCTTTCTCTGCCACGGCGGATGCGGCCGCCAGCGCCTGGGAGAGCGACACCATCGCCTGGGTAACTTTAGGGCCAAGGCCTAACTCGCCAGCGCGGCCAAGTGCAGAGGGCAAGCTAATGTCTTCGCGGTCAGCAAAAGACACCAGCGCTGTTTCCGTCGCCGGGCCAATACCCCGTTTGGGGGTATTGAGGATGCGCCGAAGGGCCAAAGAGTCTGCCGGATTGGCAAC
>LIAY01000103.1 GCA_001438965.1 Microbacteriaceae bacterium BACL25 MAG-120322-bin65
CTCTGGCGGCACTCCTTCTGGGGCGATTTTCCGCCTATTCTCGCAGGTTTAGGCCAAGAGTTTTTGACTCTTTTTGCGTCTTTTTGACTCTTAAAGCATGCACAAAAGCATGCACAGTTATCTCCGCGTTTGCAGTCTCCTCAGTCGAACAAGACGGCCGACAAGTTGAGCCACGTTATTTACCGTCACCTCCCAAAAGATATCCAGCCGATTGCTCGTCCCTCGCCTGCGGGCGACTCGCAACAATCTGCGAAGTTGAACGAAAACCCCTGAAATCCAATACATTGCGCTCAAGTGCCGTTCGTATCTGACAACGTCGGGGTGGGCTGAGGAGAGTTCAGAAGGTTTCCTGACTTCGAACACAGAGAGCCGGTCCAACTGGTCTCGCCAACTCTTCTCAGAGAAGAGACCCTCCTCATCGAGCTCATTGACGTCGTAATAATCTACGCCGCGATTTAGATTGACCCGGCTTCCATCATCATCAATTCGCGGGCCCAGTGGAGGAGGGTGGCTCATATTCCTCTCAAAGAGATGTTCATCTTGTTGGGGCAGTGCTTCTAAGGAGTGGAGCCATGAAACCCATCTGTCAGTGGGAACAGATTTGAACTTGGCCAAATAGTCCACCTCGCCGAGGTCGGAGAAATCAAGTTGCGCTGTTGCCCACCAGGGTGGGGTAAGTAGTTGTTGCAGCGCAATGTTTGTGGCCGCGCACAGGTTGAGAGCTTCTCCCAGTGTGAACTGGCCGCCCAGTGTCTCCTCTGCGTTTTCCGGGTAAAGGACCTGCGTTAGGCGGCGGACAGGAATACCCGACCGCTCGGACAGGGCTTTCAGCGAGGCGGCTGGATAGTCAATTTCATGTCCTTGGATGTGCCAGTCGTCCATGCCCGTTATTTCCTTAACCAAGGACTCAAGTTGAGCTTTTTGCTTTGGTTGATTAGCTGTCAGAGTCAGCAATTTGTGCCAGGGGACTGGTTTCTTGTGGCGCTTTAGGAGGGTTGGTTCAAGCTTTGGAACAACGTGGTCATGGGTCATTTGCCGCCGAACAGCTTCAACGTTTGAACGCACAAGAGCGTTCAAATTTGTCTGTGTTTCTAATGCAATCTGCTTCTTTGTGTTAGCTGCACGCCTGGACAAGATTTTCCGCCTCCCGGAATTTCGAATCATCAAAACTTGAACATCTATTCACTAGGAACAGTCAAGCAAACAAAGGAGCAACATGACCAAATATCTGAAAGTGAAGCAAGGGGCTTGACCCGCTTTTGCGGACACTCGCGGTTAGTGGTTTCATCATGCAGCAACCATGACGTTGTTGTCGAGTTGTTCGAAGTGGGCGGGGCTGACCATTCCGAGGCTGGAGTGCCGCCGCTCGGGGTTATACCAACCCTCAATCCACTCAAACATCGCAGAGGCGAGCTGAACCCTGCTGGTCCAGGATTGCCGGTCGAGTAGTTCTGCTTGCATGGATGACCAGAACGATTCGATTAGGGCGTTATCAACACTGGAAGCAACTTTCCCCATCGATCCGAGTAGTCCTGCTTCACGCAGGCGGTGACCGAAAATCCAGGAGGTGTATTGCGCTCCCCTGTCCGAGTGAACAATGGTTCCGGGGGCTGGTTTTCGTTGCCAACGCGCCATTTCCAGGGCATCGACGACGAGCTCTGACCGCAAATGGTCCCCAATGGACCAGCCGACTACGAGGCGTGAGTAGGCGTCGATGACAGCCGCGCAATACACCCACCCGTCACGGGCTCGATGTTGGGTGATGTCACAAAACCACACCCTGTTCGGCGCTTGAGCGGTGAATTGGCGTTTCACGAGGTCATCATGCGGCGCAGGCAGGGGCTTCCAACCGCGGCGTTTGCGCTGGTGACACACACCACGAATACCAGCGGCCCTCATGAGTCTTGCGACGCGTTTCTTCCCGCAGGACACTCCCCGCTCCATGGTGAGGTCGGCGTGAACCCTTGGGGCACCATAGGTTCCCCGAGAACGCCCATGCGACCACTGAACCAACTCAAGCAGTTGCGCATCCTGGACAGACCGGGCGGAGGGTTCCCGTCCCACCCAGTCATAAAACCCCGAGCGAGAGACCCCCACAACCCGGCACGTCACCGCCACAGGAAACCCCTGGGCAGCCATTTCATGGACGAACCGGAACGCTATTTTGGGAGGATATTCTCCCTCGCAAAATACGCGGACGCGCGTTTCAGGATCTCGTTTTCCATCTCCAACACACGGGTCTTCCGACGCAGTTCAATGAGTTCCCGTTTCTCCGCACTGGTGAGCCCCTCGACTCGTCCCGAGTCGACAGCGTCGATCGCCATCCAGCGACGCAGTGTTCCCTCACTGATCCCTAAACCCTTCGCGACCTGGGCGACAGGTTCCCCCATCGCGACCAGGTCCAAAGCCCTACGCCGGAACTCCGGCGGTTTCGCAGCTGGCATCACAGACATCCTTCCTTGGAAGCAACACTTCCAAACTTAGGTGTCCGTCAAACCGGGTCAAGCCCCTCAGCCCACCCACACCCTGATGGGTAACCAGGCCACCTAAGAAGGAATCCTCAGGTTCACCGAGGAGAGAAAACATTCCGCGAGGACGGTCACGCCGGCGACGTGGAGAGCCCCTTTTTTTGGGATGACGGACCTAGTGATTTGGGTCCGATTGGAGCTAGGTCAGTTGGCGTTAGCGATTGTCGTTGGTTAGTCCTGTGTGAAGGCGGAGTCGAACATTCCTTCAGGCAGGTTCCACTGCAGCGTTCTTACAAACTGCAGGGCTTCAGGAGCGCCGTGAAGGCGGTCCATTCCGGCGTCTTCCCACTCGATGGATATGGGGCCTTGATAACCGATATGGTTCAGAGCACGGAAACACTCTTCCCAGTTCACGTCACCGCGGCCAGTTGAGACGAAGGTCCAGCCTCGCCTAGGGTCATCCCACGCCAGGTGTGAACCAAGACGGCCTCGTCGGCCGTCTTGCCGCAACATTTTCGTGTCTTTGCAATCGACGTGATAGATCCGATCAGAGAAGTCGTAGATGAACTGGGCTGGGTCAATGTCTTGCCAGACCATGTGGCTGGGGTCCCAGTTGATGCCAAACGCGGCTCGGTTGCCGATGGCGTCTAGGGCGCGAACTGTTGAGTAGTAGTCGTAGGCGATCTCTGAGGGGTGTACTTCAAGAGCAAACCGAACACCCTCGGAATCAAACACATCCATGATGGGGTTCCACCGCGCCGCAAAGTCGTCAAAGCCTTGTTCGATGGTGTCTGGCGCCACTGGCGGGAACATGGCCAGATAGTGCCAAATAGAGGAGCCGGTGAAGCCCACCACGGTGTCGACACCCATTTTTCTGGCAACAACACCGGTGAGTTTCATTTCTTCAGCAGCGCGACTGCGGACACCTTCGGCGTCGCCGTCCCCCCACACCTTTGAGCCCACAATGTTGCGGTGACGGTCATCGATGGGGTCGTCACACACCGCTTGCCCTTTGAGGTGGTTGGATATTGCCCACACTGAGAGGCCATATTTTTCTAAAATGGCGAGCCGCTCGGCCACATAAGCGTCATCTTCGGCTGCCCGCCAGACATCCAGGTGTTCCCCACTGCATGCTATCTCAAGCCCGTCGTAACCCCACTTGGAAGCAAGCTGGGCGACCTCTTCGAGGGGGAGGTCAGCCCATTGGCCGGTGAAAAGAGTAATGGGTCTGGTCATGACGCGTCCTTTCCTGCCAGCGCAGCGTGGATGGTGGCACCGTGTTCCTGATTATCGTCGCCGATAGTTACCCAGCGCGACTCTTTCGAAGACCTCATGACGGCCTCCGTGAGGTGGATGGCTCTCAAACCGTCAGTGAAGGTGGGAACTATCGAAGACGGTGTGTCCTGGTCAATCGAGGTGTATGCCTCGTTGACGAAGGACCGAAATGAGTCGGCATATCCCATGGGGTGCCCAGACGGCACGGTTTGAAGCGAGAGCGCGTCGTGGCCGGTGAGAGTTTCTAAACCCGACTCAATGACCGTGTTTTTCGCCATTTCGCCCATCCACAGCTGGTTAGGCATCGTGTGATCGAAGGAGAAGGCCGCAAGCGGCCCATCCACTTCGAGAACAATCTTGTTTTTTCTGCCCAGAGACACTTGGCTTGCCA
>LIAY01000104.1 GCA_001438965.1 Microbacteriaceae bacterium BACL25 MAG-120322-bin65
CGAGATCCCAAAACCAACCAGTGGAGCGTGCAGACTCCGTTTAGGCGAAAACGGGGAGCTAAAGATCCTGTTTTTGACCCCCTAGCTGCCGATTTTGCTGGTGATGCCGATTATGTGCCTTCGAAAGCCGCCTTTGAGCTTCTAGATCAGTTGGGGCAGGCCAAAAAACAACCGCTGTGGCGTTTTCTGGTCAGCCTCAACATCCGCCATGTTGGACCCGTAGCGGCTCGCGCGTTAGCCGAGGAGTTTCGTTCTTGGGACGCTATCGACAATGCCACGCTTGACCAACTGGCCGCAGTCGATGGGGTGGGAGAAATTATTGCTCAATCCGTCATCGATTGGGGACAGGTGAACTGGCATCGCGACATTGTGGAGAGCTGGCGTAACGCTGGGGTGAGCTTCGAAGACGAGCCCAAAGCCTCAGTGGGCGAGGCTGGGATGCTCTCTGGCATGACCGTTGTTGTCACCGGGTCTATACCTGGTTACACCCGCGATGAGGCGCAGGAGGCCGTTCGGGCGGCTGGGGGTAAACCGACTTCGAGTGTGAGTAAGACCACGTCACTTGTTGTTGCCGGCGAGGGTGCGGGGAGTAAACGTGTGAAAGCGGAGTCACTAGGCGTTGCCATTGTGGAAGCCGAAAACTTTGCAACCTTGCTGCGAGAAGGACCCGGAGCCTTGGCGCTTTAGACTGGGGTGTCGACCAAGGAGTTTTATGACCCAGATCACCCCCGAGGATGTTGCCCACTTGGCAGGTCTTGCCCGGATTGCGCTCAGTGAGAAAGAAATTGCTCGGTTGACGGGGGAGCTTGGTGCGATTGTTTCGGCTGTTGAATCAATTCAGGAAGTAGCCACCGATGACGTGGCGCCTACTTCTCATCCTTTGCCACTGGGAAATGTTTTTCGTGACGATGTCATCGGTGAAACCTTGACCACCGAGCAAGCTCTATCGGGAGCTCCTGATCACGATGGTTCCAGGTTCCGTGTGACCGCGATTTTGGGTGAAGAACAGTGAGTGACATTACGTCGTGGAGCGCCCACCAAATATCCACGGCACTCGCCGCCGGCGAGGTATCCAGCGTTGAGGTGACCAAGGCTTATCTGGATCGCATAGACGCTACGGACGCCGTTCTTGGTTCCTTTCTGGCCCGCTCTAGTAACGCACTCGAGGTGGCCAAAGCCAGCGATGATGCGCGGGCATCGGGCATTGTTAGTTCTCCTCTAGCCGGAGTTCCCGTTGCTATCAAAGATGTGTTGTGCACCACCGACATGGTGACCACCGCAGGGTCACGAATTTTAGAAGGTTGGGTTCCGCCCTACGACGCCACAGTTGTTTCCAAGCTTCGCGCAGCGGGCATGGTGGCGTTGGGTAAAACCAACATGGACGAGTTCGCCATGGGCTCCTCTACTGAGCACTCTGCCTACCAGGTGACGAAGAACCCCTGGGACACCACGCGAGCACCCGGTGGTTCCGGTGGCGGCTCCGCGGCGGCAGTTGCGGCCAGACAAGCGCCCGTTGCGATTGGCAGCGACACCGGTGGTTCCATCCGCCAGCCTGCGGCTTTCACCGGGAGCGTCGGAGTGAAACCCACCTACGGTGGGGTGAGCCGCTATGGGGTTATTGCCTTGGCCTCGTCACTAGATCAGGTGGGCCCGGTAGCAAGAACTGTCCATGATGCTGCCCTGGTCCACGATGTGATTGCCGGTTACGATTCTCACGATTCCACCAGTATCCCCACACCCTGGCCGAGTATGAGCGATGCGGCTGAGACTGGTGCACGAGCCGATGACCTCTCAGGCGTTCGCTTCGGTGTTGTGAAGCAGCTCATCGGCGAGGGCATCTCCGCTTCTGTGCGACAACGATTTGATGAGGCCATCGAGCTGATAACGAGCAATGGCGGTGAAGTAGTGGAAATCGATGCGCCACATTGTGAATACGCGGTGGCCGCGTATTACCTGATTTTGCCGGCTGAAGCATCGAGCAATCTTGCCAAATTTGATTCGGTGCGCTTTGGTTTGCGCGTCACCCCAGAGGGCAACCCGACGGTGGAAGATGTGATGGCCGCGACGCGAGATCAGGGGTTTGGTGATGAGGTGAAGCGCCGCATTATCTTGGGAACCTATGCCCTGAGCGCTGGATACTATGACGCGTATTATGGCAGTGCTCAGAAGGTGCGCACCCTCATTCAGCGGGACTTTGCTCAAGCTTTTGAAAAGGTTGACGTGCTTATCTCTCCGTGCGCTCCCACGACGGCTTTCCCTTTGGGAAGCAAACTGGAAGACCCCTTAGCGATGTGGGCTGGGGATTTGACCACCATCCCGGTGAACCTCGCTGGAATTCCCGGTATGTCGATACCGATGGGCTTGGCACCTGATGATGGCCTGCCAGTGGGATTGCAGCTGATGGCACCGGCATATCAAGATGCCCGCCTATATGAGGCAGGCGCCACGCTCGAGCGTTTGTTTACCCAGCGCGATGGCACAATGCTTTCGATGAACACTCCGGAGGTGAACTGACCATGGCCGCCGTTGAGCTGATGGATTTTGATAAAGCACTGGAGCTGTTTGAACCAGTGGTGGGTTTTGAGGTTCACGTGGAGCTTTCGACTCAAACCAAAATGTTTTCCAATGCGCCCAACCCGGCAGCGATGGAGCAGGCGCAGATTGCGCCCAACACCTGCATTACGCCACTGTGTATTGGTCTGCCCGGCAGCCTTCCTGTCGTCAACAAAACAGCCGTGGAATATTCGATCAGCTTAGGTTTGGCCCTGGGGTGTGAAATAGCGGCGGTGTCGCGTTTTTCTCGCAAAAATTATTTCTACCCTGATCTGGGAAAGAACTATCAAATCAGCCAATATGACGAACCCATCGCGTTTGAAGGCTCCGTATCAGTGGAACTAGATGATGGCACTCTGGTCGATATCCCCATTGAACGAGCACATATGGAAGAAGACGCTGGGAAGCTCACCCACGTCGGTGGCGCGACGGGACGCATTCAAGGTGCTGAATACTCCTTGGTCGACTACAACCGAGCCGGTGTGCCCCTGGTGGAAATTGTGACCAAGCCCATTGAAGGCTTAGAACATCGTGTGGGAGAGCTAGGCCGTGCCTACGTTTCCACTATTCGCGACATGGTGCGCAGCTTGGGAATATCTAACGCCCGCATGGAACGTGGCAATTTGCGCTGCGATGCCAACGTCTCACTTCGGCCTCGAGGCCAAAAGGAATATGGCACGCGCACGGAGACCAAAAACGTTAACTCGTTTCGCTCCATAGAGCGTGCGATTCGCTATGAAATTCAGCGCCAGGCGGCCATTTTGGCCTCCGGTGGGTCCATCACCCAAGAAACCCGCCACTGGCACGAAGACACCGGGGCAACATCGCCTGGTCGACCCAAAAGCGATGCCGATGATTATCGCTACTTCCCTGAGCCTGATCTTTTGCCAGTGGAGGCCAGTCGCGAATTGGTGGAGTCGTTGCGGGCGAAACTACCTGAGCAACCCGTTGTTCTTCGCCGCCGTCTGAAGTCACAGTGGGGCTTTAGCGATGGTGACTTCCAGTCCATTGTCAATGCGGGCCTGCTGTCTGAAGTTCATGAGACGGTCTCGATTGGCGTCGAGCCCGGTGCTGCCAGAAAGTGGTGGATGGGCGAGCTTTCGCGGATTGCTAATGATCGAGGGGTGGAACCCGGTAGCCTCACCACTCCGGCGGACATCAAAGCTCTCCAAGATTTGATTGACCAGGGTCGCCTTAACGACAAATTGGCCAGGGAAGTGCTTCTGGCCATGGTGGAGGGAGAAGGCTCACCCGAAGAGATTGTGGCAGCCAGAGGGCTAGAAGTGGTCTCCGATGATGGCGCCCTGCTTGCCGCCATTGATGAGGCACTCGCAGCAGATCCTGGTGTTTTGGAGAAGATTCGTGAAGGTAAAGTTCAGGCCGCCGGAGCCATTATTGGTGCTGTGATGAAAGCAATGCGCGGCAGTGCCGATGCGGCCAGGGTGCGCGAGCTCATTATTGAGCGCGCTCAAACAGGTAGCTAGTCGCTCCAGACCCGTGTGGTCATCACTTCGGTCATGACCTCTTGCATCTGAGCGTCAGTAAGG
>LIAY01000105.1 GCA_001438965.1 Microbacteriaceae bacterium BACL25 MAG-120322-bin65
TCGCCCCGCCCGGAGTAATACCTAAGGAATGCAGCAGTGCCTCTCGCTCACTGGCATCATGACGATCTACCAGGGCGGCAGCATCGCCTTTTGCGATTTCAAGCAACAAAGCGGCCGCTTTGACAGCACTAGAGACCGTGGTGAGCCCGAGCACCGCGGCCACGGATTCATCACGGCGCATCCTGGCATCTTCATCGGTAGCAAGCCGGGTGGCCATACCGATATGGCTTTGCGCTTCACGTGCTGCTAACTGCGCCAGCGCAGGATCGACATTTTCGCGCCGGGATATCAGCGTTGCCACCTCGTCAATGCTGGGCACCCGAAGTGCGACCGAGCGCATTCTGGATCTAATTGTAGGCAACACATCAGCGGGTGAGGGGGCGCACAAAATCCACACCGTCTGCGGTGGCGGTTCTTCGAGAGCTTTCAGCAAAACGTTGGAGGTTCGGTCCGTCATCCGATCGGCGTCCTCAATCACTACCACGCGATACGACGCTTGTGAGGGCGAAAAATAAGAAAACGACACCAACGCCCGCACTTCTTCTATCGTGATGGTGACGCGATCTGTGGCAAGAATCGAAACATCAGGGTGGGCGCCATGAACCACTTGGGCCCAACTATTGGGGTCATCACCGGCTCCAACCAACTGGGCCGCAAAAGCGTGCGCCAGTGTGGAGCGCCCTGAACCAGGAGGCCCGGTAATTAGCCACGCATGGGTCATCGCCTCCGACCCCGGTGTGGCAGCAGCTTTCATCAGGGATATGGCGTGGTCTTGGCCCACCAATTCATCCCAAAGACTCATGGCCCCAGGCTAGCTGAGAAGGTGGGAGACCTTCTGAATAATCTGGTCATGAATCGCCTCAATCGCTAGGGTGCCATCGATGACCAAGAAACGCTCTGGCTCCGCATCAGCAAGAGCCTGGTAGCTGGTGCGCACTCGCTGATGAAAATCTTCCGCTTCCGCTTCCAATCGGTCATATGCTCGCTCCAGCGCATTTTGGCGCTTCTTGGCCACATCCGCGGGCACATCAAGTAACACGGTGAGCACGGGCATGAGATTTTCTGTCGCCCAGAGTGACACCTCTCGCACCTCGTTCGGGTCCAGTACTCGCCCGGCACCCTGGTAGGCGAGGGAAGAATCTAAGTAACGGTCTTGGACGACCACCTCGCCGCGTTCGAGAGCAGGCTTGACCAGGGTGTGAATGTGGTGGGCTCGATCAGCCGCGTAGAGCAGCGCTTCGGCCCGAGGGGCAATGAAACCCTTGCGGTGCAAAATAATCTCGCGCAGCTCGTTACCTAAATCTGTTCCGCCTGGTTCACGAGTCACCACCACGGTGTGTCCATGGTCTTCTAACCACTTTTTGAGCAGCTGAATCTGGGTCGTCTTTCCCGACCCATCACCACCTTCAAAAGTGACGAAGACCCCGGACACTTATTCGCCTTCTTCTGTGATGGTCAGCTTCTTTGGCATCCCCGTCTTAGTCGCCAGTTTTTTAGCTGCTGGCTTCTTCGTCGTTGTTTTAGCCGCGGTTTTTTTGGCAGCGGGCTTTTTCTTGGCTGCCGGCTTCTTTTTCGCAACCCTCTTGGGAGCAGGTCCTTTGGCGCGTTTATCGGCGATGAGCTGAACGGCGGCTTCAAAATCAAGGTCATCTAGTGACATCCCACGAGGCACCGTGGCATTGATTTCACCATCGGTCACGTACGGGCCAAAGCGACCATCTTTGAGCAAAATGAGTTTGCCACTGATGGGATCTGCTTCAAAGGTTTTCAGAGCAGAGGCTTGGCGACGCCCGGCATATTTGGGCTCAGCAAAACGTGCCAGGGCGCCAGCTATATCAATATCGAAGATTTTCTCTTCGGCATCCAGCGAGCGGGTGTCAGTTCCCTTTTTCAAATAGGGGCCATAGCGACCGTTTTGCGAAGTGATCATCTCGCCCGATTCAGGATCAAGCCCCACCTCGCGAGGGAGAGCCAAGAGTGTGAGGGCTGTCTCTAAATCAATGGTTTCCACTTGCATGGATTGGAACAGCGAAGCAGTCTTCGGCTTCACTACTGGTGCTTTCTTTTTCTTCACCGGTGCGTCCTCAGCAGGGGCCTCAGGCTCGGGAAGGATTTCGGTGACATACGGGCCAAAGCGGCCTTTTTTCGCCACAATGTCGCGGCCGGTTTCCGGGTCAACACCCAATACCCGGTCCACCACGGGGGGCTCATCAGCAAGTTGTTGAGCCTTTTCTGGAGTGAGTTCATCTGGTGCCAGCTCCGGTGGGAGATTCACGTTTGTGACCTCACCGGTTGCCTCATCCGTTACTTCTAAGAAGGGGCCATACTTCCCGACGCGCAAATTAATGGTCGGGGTGATCTCCAACGTGTTGAGAGCCCTGGCATCAATTTCCTCGGTGGCGGCGATAGCCACGTCTTTGAGGCCTCGGTGGTCCTTGTCCCCAAAGTAGAAACGATGCAACCACTCGCTTCGTTTATATTCTCCGCGCGCGATGCGATCGAGATCCTCTTCGAGCTCAGCCGTGAAGTCATAATCCACCAGGTCAGAAAAGCGCTCCTGGAGTAACCGGGTAACGGGGAAAGCAATCCACTGGGGAACCAACGCGGTTCCGCGCCTGAAGACATAACCGCGATCGATAATCACCGAAATGATCGACGCATACGTTGAGGGCCGACCAATACCGCGTTCTTCCAGAGCTTTGACCAAACTGGCCTCGGTGTATCGGGCAGGAGGTTGCGTGCTGTGAGATTTGGCGGCGATCTCAGAAATTGCAGTGATTTCTCCCACGCTCAGTGGAGGAAGAATCGCTTCAGAGCCAGCAGATGCTCTGTCTTCGCTGGCTTCCTCGTCCTTGCTTTCCTCATAGGCCTGCAAGAAACCGCGTTCGCTCAACACCGTTCCAGACGCTGACCACTCAGCTTTGCTAAAAGCAACATCTGCGGTGGCCGGGAGCGAGGATATCTCCAGCGTGGCGGTGACAGTTTCCCCCTTAGCATCGACCATTTGGCTGGCAACAGTGCGCTTCCAAATCAGGTCATAAAGCTTTAGTTCATCGGCGCGAAGTTTGGAGCCAAGCTCACTAGGAGAAGCAAAGACATCCCCGGCGGGACGAACCGCTTCGTGGGCTTCCTGCGCATTTTTGGTCTTCCCTTTATAAAGCCTGGGCTCAGCGGGAACGGACTGTGCGCCATACAAGCTGGTGGCAGCCGCTCTAGCAGCGCCAATCGCTTGGGCGGAAAGCGACACCGAGTCGGTGCGCATATAAGTAATGTGTCCGTTTTCATACAGGCCCTGGGCGATACTCATTGTTTGCTGGGCTGAGTAACGCAATTTGCGCCCCGCCTCCTGCTGAAGAGTCGAGGTCGTAAACGGTGCGGCGGGCCGCCTCGTATAGGGCTTGGCTTCCACCTTGCTCACGACTGGAGAAACACCAGGAGCGCCAAGCGCCCCGGCCAAGGCATTGGCGCTTTCTTCGCTAAGCAAAATCGCATCAGATTTGAGTTGGCCATCCTCAGAAAAGTCCCGACCTGAAGCCACGCGGCGATCATCAAGTTTGGATAGCGCGATAGAAAACGCTTCACCCGAGGTTTTTGTGGCCTTGGCATCCACGTCAGCGTAGGTGGCCGCCACAAATGCTCGGCGCTCTAGTTCACGATCGACAATGAGTTTCAGAGCAGGCGATTGAACCCGCCCGGCTGACTTGGCTCCGCTAACGCGGCGCCAGAGCACGGGCGATACTTCGAAACCGTAGAGACGGTCGAGTATGCGCCGGGTTTCCTGGGCATCAACGAGGTCAACGTCGAGCTCTCGGGTGGATTCCACCGCTTTGGTAATACTTTCTTTGGTGATTTCGTGAAAAACCATGCGTCGCACGGGCACAGTCGGTTTGAGTACTTCAAGCAGGTGCCAAGCGATGGCTTCCCCCTCGCGGTCCTCATCTGTTGCGAGCAATATTTCTGAGGCCGTCTTCGCCGCTTTTTTGAGATCTGCCACTGTTTTTTTGCCACGATCAGTGGTGACATATATCGGCTGAAAGTCGTTATCAATATCAATGGCGAATTTTCCCGCGGACGTCTTCTTGATTTCGGGA
>LIAY01000106.1 GCA_001438965.1 Microbacteriaceae bacterium BACL25 MAG-120322-bin65
ACACCGAAGGTGAGCCCGGCCAGGCCGGCCGCGTAGGTGAGCAGGATCCAATCCAGTCTCCCAAGGGCACCCCATTGGACGAGCGCCAGGGCGAGGGCACTCAAGGCCAGAGCAAAGATGAGCAAACCCAGTTCCAGGTTGCGAAGCTTCTGGGGCATTTTCACGCGCAACACCACTCGACCGGTGATCGGGGATACCGGCGGAAGCGCTTGATCAGTATCGGGCATCGATGGTCACCTCCGCAGTCTCTCAACGATGGCGCGAGCTTCCTCTAGTGATTGCGCGGGAAGGGCATCCAGAATTCGGTCTTGCTCGTAAGGGAACAAAGCATCCAGCTCGATGCTGGTTTCTTCGAACAGGGTTGACAGAGGGAAGGGGCCGACGTTTTCTGGTACGCCCTGATAGATGGCGACCACGCCGTCAAAATCTCCGACAAAGTACTGGGTTTGAGTCCACTGGTAAGCAGCGATGGCGCCACCGGAAATGCCGGCAAGGATGATGATCACCGATAGTGACCATGCCACTCTGCGACGAACCAAACGCCGCCGGTCCTCCTTGATGAGCTCCTCGAGGTAGTTCGCTTCCGGCTCGAAGTGTTCATCGGCTGAGGGCAGCGCGCGAAGCGGGTGAAAGAGCAAGGCTGGCAGTGCCGGTCTGCGCATAATCGGGCTAGATTCATATGTGATGGCTCCGCCGGCAGCTCCCACCATTCGGGATTCTGCTGGAGGGGAGACGTCACTGTCTTCGGCAACGCGCACCACAATCACGGTGACGTTATCTGGCGCCCCCTCGCTCAGGGTTTGGGTAACCAGTTTGTGACAAGCAAGTTCGACGTCATCCACGGTGAGCAGCGTTTCGGCGATATCGCGCTCGGAGACGTAACCGCTGAGGCCATCAGAGCAGAGCAACCAGCGATCGCCAGGTTGCGTATCAACAATGTGGGTGTCCAGTTCAGGATCAGCGTCAACATCACCGAGAACCCTCATCAACACGCTACGCCTTGGATGGACCGCTGCTTCTTCAGGCGTGATGCGACCGCTATCGACAAGGCGTTGGACGAAAGTGTGATCGGAGGTGATCTGCTCCAACACCCCCTCACGTAAGCGATAAATACGAGAGTCGCCAATGTGGGCAATCACCATCTGAGAGCCCACTCGAATCATGGCACTCACAGTGGTGCCCATGCCGGTCAGCCCAGGATGCTCCTCCACAGCATGGGTGAGATCATTTCCCGCTTCGAGGACGCTGCGGAAAAGAACTTCCCGTGCTTCATCCGCGCTGTCATAGGCACGATCAATCCCGTAGAGGTGTTGGACGGCTAAAGCGCTGGCAACATCTCCACCAGCATGGCCACCCATTCCATCAGCAACCACGAAAAGGTGTCGGCCTACCGATCCTGAATCTTGATTACTCGCGCGGACCTTCCCGATATGGGACGAGGCTGCGCTCAACACCTGCTCAGGAGCCATAGCCATTACCGTCGAAGTTCAAAAGTTGTGCTACCCACCGTGATCGGGGTGTTGAGAGGAACGGGGGTCGGGATATTCACGCGCTTGCCATCCACAAACGTCCCATTGGTTGAATCCAAGTCCTGGATCATCCATTGGTCATTCCAGAGCATCAATCGAGCGTGATGTGTGGAGGTAACGTCATCGCGGACCACCAAGCTGGAATCACTTGATCGACCAATCGTGAACTGGTCCTCAGGCTCGAGCTCGATTTCGCTGCCTTCTTTAGGGCCGGAGGTTACCAACAAAGTCGAAGCAATCCCGCTGGGGGTTGTCGGTGCGCGAGTCAGGGGGGTTCTACTCACTGGTTTTTCCGTGCCACTGGCGCTTGCACCCTCATCCAGTCGACGTCTGGCGGGGCCAAATAAATCCGTGCGCAAGGCGTAGACGATGGCGAAGATAAAAGCCCAGAGAAGCCCCAAGAATGCGAGCTGCAGCAGGAAGAGCGTAAGTTCGCTCATGATGTCTCCTCCGCCAGCGCTTGGGGATTATGGGTTAGGGCGTGGTAGGCCGATTCGGTGCGTGGAACCACCTGAAACAGGATACGCGCCTGACCGACTCCTAGGGTGCAGCGCTCTGGCAATGCGGCTCGAGAAACCGCGACTCCATCCAGTGTTGTCCCATTAGTAGAGCCCAAGTCGACAATTTCTGCGCGCTTGCCATTCCATCTCACCTGAGCGTGGTGGCGAGAAACCCCCGACGCCACCACATGAATATCGGCATCTGTTCCGCGCCCTAACAGAGTAGATTTTTTCGTGACCACGTGCGCCACGGATTTCCAGCTCAGGGTGGGAACCCACACCACGCGAGCCAGGGCCACACTGCGTGTTTCCACCATTCCCTCGCTCAAGGAAGCAACGGTCTCCAGTCCCACTGTGATTGCCTCGGCCAGCCCGTAGCCTCGGGTAAGGGCGTAAGCGTTGAGTTCTTCGATTAGTTCTTGGCGAAAAACATCACCGAGCGCATCGAGTCGGTCGAAATCAAGGGCTGAGAGCCCGACAAAGAAATGGTGCGGAGCTAGCGTGCGCAGCCTGGAAATAATTTTGGCTCGCGCATCAATTTCGCGCTTGAGGGAGGCAATGATTTCCATGGGGTGGACTCCGCTGGCGAATGCTTTAGCGAAAGCGCCCCCAACGGCACGCTCGAGGGTGCGCTCGAAACTATCCAAGAACCCCATCTAGCCCTCCCGGTGCGAGGGATTAGCCTCACTTCGATGCTAGCGCGGTACTAGAAGGAAGCCTCGAAGGCCGGCCCCATGCGCCAGGGAACTACTGTGGTAATCTCGGCACGTTGATGGGTGACCATCATTGCGCGAGTGGCGGAATGGCAGACGCGCTGGCTTCAGGTGCCAGTGCCCGCAAGGGCGTGGGGGTTCAAGTCCCCTCTCGCGCACGTTTTGTAGGATTACTTTTTCCGACCTCGGAAATTTTTCATAGCTTTGTTAATCCCGAAAGCGTCAGCAATCCAGTCAAAGGCAGCTGCTGGGAGAAGCCTGAATATTCGAACCGAATAGACCATTCCCGGAAGAAATAATTCCCGCCTTGGTGATTCGATGGCGTCCAGGATTTTTGCTGTGGCAACGTCTTGGTTTTGAATTCTCAGCAGAGGGCTACTGGATTTCACGCCATCGAACATGCCGGTGTTGATATAGAACGGGTAAACCGTTAGCGCACTGACGCTACTAGCGGCTTCTCGCAATTCAGCGCGTAAGGCCTCCATGACGCCCACCGCAGCGAACTTGCTTCCGGAATAATCGGTGAGCTTGGTGGAGCCAGCAATGCCGGCAGCGCTGGCAATGCTGACTAACCTGCCCGAATCGCGCTCCAGCATCCCCGGCAGGAATGCCTGGATGGTCCAAAACAGCGCCAAGGTATTGACCCCGAAGGTTGAGGTGATGTCTTTTTCTTCGAGCTCAAGAAAACTTTTTCCTGACACTATTCCGGCGTTATTAACTAAGACATCAAGGTGCCCGATTTCTTCACTCACCGCCGAAGCGGCAGCGATCACGGAGGCTCGTTGTGACACGTCTACCTTGTGAGTTGAGGCTTTGACTCCCAGTGCTGAGATTTCTTCCGCCACGGCTTTGATTCCAGCAAGGTTGAGATCCCACAGCACAATGTGTGAGGCGCCACGTCGGGCCGCCCCTAGCGCCATGAGCCGACCAATGCCACTGCCTGCACCAGTGATGAGGACATGTTTCCCAGAAAAACTAAAAGCTTCCATGGTGGTTATTCCTAATCTCTAAAGGGTAAATATTTCAATAGTCGAAGACCCAGTGTCATTGTCTTGGCGAACCCTTCTGGTCCCATTCCTCGTGGGGGGCCCACATTGAGCAGTCGTTGCGTCGCGATGGTTTGAATGTTGGTGTATTTGATGATCCCCTCGCGACCATGTCGGCGACCCATCCCGGATTCTTTGAAGCCACCCATGGGGGCGTCGGTGGATGCCCACGATGCAGTGAATCCTTCATTAACGTTCACGCTTCCCGCCTCGATACGTCGCGCAACCGCGGTGGCGTTTCT
>LIAY01000107.1 GCA_001438965.1 Microbacteriaceae bacterium BACL25 MAG-120322-bin65
CACTGACCGGTCGCGCCCCAGGGCCGATGTCAGCCCGAAAATCAGCCCAAACCCTGACACACGCGGGACCCCATCAGTGAGCCCCACGGGGCACCCCCTACCCCCGCTGCTATATGCAACCGGAGAGTTCAAATCCCACTGGTACCGCCGAGTCGTGTTTCGATGGTTGTGGCGACCTCATCATGACCCCCCTCAATGGGCGTCATGGAATCGTCAACCACGGCAGCGAACCGCTCGAATTCGTTGTGGTCGAGGCTCTTCCCCCGTCAATCGTGAACGCCCTACCGGACTACTCCCCCTCCGTCGCTAACGCCTAAGGATTTGGAATGAACAAAGCACGAGTAAATCTCTACGAGACGGCTGATTCGGGCATTACGGACATCATGGAGGGGCCCTGGAAGGCGATTCAGGTCGTCGCTCTGGAACCCCTCGCAACTACCAGCCTGACAACTCAGGGCGAAGAACACTGTGTTTTTACCGTTGAGGGAACGGCGACAGTAAACGAGCCCGACGGGCGTTCATGGCAGTTCAGCAAGGGAGACACAGTGTCTTTGCCGCTGGGCGGCACATGCACCATCACCGCCGGCCCCAACGGATTCCGCTACCTCATCATCTCCATGCGTGTGGACTAAGGCTAAAACGTGACTCAGTAAGGATTTGCGACGAAAAGCTCTTGCGCGGGGAACCGCGTCAGGACCTCGGCGCCCTTCTCAGTGATGACGACCTCTTCTTCGATGCGTGCAGCAGAGACACCATCGGACGCGGGGCAGTAGGTTTCCAGCGCAAACACCATTCCAGCTTCATTCTCGACGGGTTTGGTCATCGAGTTAAGGCGGGAGATAATGGGGCGCTCGTGAAGGCCCAGACCCAAGCCGTGGCCAAATTGAAGCCCAAAAGCCTCCATCTCGTTCGCGAAGCCAAACTCCTGCGCTTTTGGCCACAGAGCTGCCACTTCGTCAGTCCCGACGCCGGGCCTAACCTTATCGATGGCGAGGTCCATCCACTCGCGCGCTTTCCGATACGCATCGTGCTGGGGTGTGGTTGAACTGCCGACCGAGAAGGTCCGGTAATAGCAGGTCCGGTACCCATTGAACGAGTGGATGATGTCGAAGAAGGCTTGATCGCCAGGGCGAATAATCTTGTCTGTGAAATTGTGAGGGTGCGGATTGCATCGCTCTCCGGAGACCGCATTAATTGCCTCGACCTGGTCGGAGCCCAACTCATAGAGGCGCTTTGAGGCAAGTGCGACTATCTCGTTTTCGCGGATGCCAGGCTTCAGAACGTCGACAATGTCCTGATAGACGCCGTCGACCATCGCGGCTGCCTGCGAGAGCAACATAATTTCGTCCACAGACTTAATTGCACGCGCATCCAGCATGTGCTGCTGAATATCGACCACCTTGAGGCCCTGTGCTTGCATCTCGAACAAGAACGCCGGTTCCACGATGTCCACGCCAATGGGGTCGTTTGCGACACCAGCATCGACAAGCATGCCCTTGATAGTCGTCACGGCTTCCTTCATCAATCCGACATCAGGCGAAATGGCTCCTCGCAGGCCCAACATACCGGCATGGGAGTGGCCATCGGCAAGCCAGGGAGCAAACAATCGATGGTGTTTCGCGGCGGAGCCAAAGTCCCAAAGGTGTGGTTTGCCATCGGGCATCAGAAGGGCATATCGGGACATTTTGTCGCCTAGGGCTCCGCCGATCCACGTTTGGGTGGTGTATCGAATATTGTAAAAGTCGAACAACAAGAAAGCGCCGCATTCGCTAGCCTCGAGAGACTTCATTGCTCGATCGAGACGGTAGGACCGCAAGCGGTGGAAATCGACACGCTGTTCGTAGTCAACACCCATCGAACCGTGAGCAGGGATCTGCCGGTTAGCAAAGTCAAGAGCGGGCACTAGTGGTGCTGGGGTGAATTCTTTGGTCATGTCGTGTTCTTCCGGGGAGAGTGCGAGGGCTAGTTGTGGGAGCCCGTGGGCAGTGCTTCTGCGATTGTTCTGGGGAGGGCCCAATGGCCCCCCCAGAACTCACGCTGGTGCTACAACCGGGTTAGCGGTTTACCACTCAGGGGCGACAGAGACGTCATCCCAGTTGTCGATAGTCACCTTGGGGTTTGGCATGTACAGCACAGAAGCACCGTCATCGCGACCCTTTTCGGTTGCACCGGTCATAGCTGCGTGGATCCCAATTACAGCATTTTCGCCATCCCACGAGGATGTCTGGAAAATGGTGCCATCGAGCTCGCCAGATCCAACCAGGGGGTTACCGAGGAAGGTGTTTCCGATCGAGGTGATGAACAGGTCTGCTACAGCGATGTCACGAGCCTTGAAGGCGTCGATTCCACCCTTGACCATCGTGTCATCCGCGGCATACATACCCTGCACGTTCTCAACGCCGACCGAGGTCAGCATTTCGGACGCAGCGATCTGAGAGTCATCTGCGTTCCAGTCACCAGGCTGTTCGGCCAAGATGCTGACGTTGGGGCAGTTTGACGCAACGGTCTCTCTGAAACCATCGCCACGCAGCTGCGCAACCGAGTTTCCGGTGAGTCCGTTGATCTGGATGATCCCGATTTCTGCGTCGCCGACGATCTCACACATGATTTCGGCCGACGCGGCACCCTGGCCGTAGCTATCGGTTCCGGAGTAACCATAGGTGAGAGGCTTGTCAGCTTCGTTGACATCAGCGTTACTGATCCAGACTGGAATCCCGGCGGCGTCAGCTGCCGTAAGGCAAGGAGTCACGGAGTCCGCTTGTCCAGGCCAAAGAATGATTCCGTCAGGCTTTGCGGCAATAGCAACTTCACACTCGGAAGCCTGCTTGTCACCGTCATACTCTGAGTTGGTGATGGTGAGGTTAATTCCCAGCTCGGCTGCCTTTGCTACCATTGGGGGAAGATAGGTGGTGCCGTATGGCTGGTCGTTACCCTGGGGCAGAAGTGCGTACACTTCGAATGTTTCGTCAGCTGGAGCAGCTTGAGTTGACGCTGCCTCTTCCTCGGCAGCAGCACAGCCTGCGAGCGTGAGCGAAGCAACAGCCATGATTCCAGCTGTAGCGAGCCCGATACGCGATTTCCGCATATTCTTGCCTCTCTGTTATTTCTTCCTGTTACCATAACGTTTTGTCCACTTACAGGGCCATAGTGACCAAAACGTTACCTAAGGCAGAACGTTTAGGAGTTCGTATGGTGATGAGAGGTCGAATTAGCCCCGGGGAAGTCTGCTTCCATGTCTTTTGCTATCGCGTCCCAGACGAACCAGACCGCTTTCACCTCGCCACCGGTCTGGTTCCAAAACCGGTGGGGAATGCTTGAGTCGAAAGCAATCGAGTCCCCGACGTGCATTTCTGCCCGCCCAAAACCAACCTGAACGCTCAGCGTGCCTTGGATAATAATCCCGTACTCGCGGCCGATGTGGCGGATGAAGTCCTCAGGCGGAGCCGCGCCCTCCGCGGGCGCATAAATAACCTCAATGAACTCCGCTCCCACCTCAGGTTTTGCGGTCAGTCTCTCCCAACGCGGACCTGCCTCAAGCTGCATGCTCGGACGCGCCGAGCTCCGCAAAACAATTCCCGCGTCATCGAGTGGACCAGCCTGGGCAGTGGCAGCGACCTCATCTTCGATCCGAGCGGGGGTCGAATCGAGCGTAGAGCCTTCGAAGAGAGAATCCATGGAAATACCGAGGATGCTCACCACGTTGTAGAGAGCACGAACGCTAAACGAAGCGAGCCCACGCTCGACTTGTGAAACATGGCTGGCCGAGACATCAATCCGTCGAGAAAGCTCTCTCACGCTCATCCCTGCAGCCTCGCGAGCGAGTCGGATTCTCTCTCCGACTGTCTCCCACTCAGTTTCCGTGTTCATAGCGTCCATTCTCTAGGTATCACAGTTACGGTACTACGAACACTGCCTAATCGTTCTCTCTAGGAGAACAGCCTCTCACGAGTGCGGGTCCGTTAGCCGTTCTCGGCAGTCACTTTGGTCGGCTGC